>JBQCCU010000507.1:0-2031 GCA_051961935.1 Amnibacterium sp.
ACCGCGATCACCGGGTTGCCGGCGCGCTTCGCCGCCAGCGCGAACCCGACGATCGAGCCGTTGACGCCCGAGTTCGAGGCGATGAGCACCACGTCGTGCGGACCGACCTGCGCGATCTCGAAGAGCCGGTCGGCCACATCCGGGTTCCGCTCGAGCGAGGCGCCCTTCAGCTCGGAGACCGGCAGGTCGCCGACGAGCGCGAGGTCGCGGAGCGCCACCTTCTTGGTCGGCACGAGGCCGCCGGCGCGCCCGGCGATCTCCATCGCGAACGCCTCGGAGTGGCCCGTGCCGAACGCGTACGCCACTCCCCCGTTCCGCAGCGCCTGCTCGATCAGGTCGATCGCCGCATCGAACCCGCCGTTCGCGGCGAGCTCCTCGAGCTTCGCGAGGCGGGTCGAGACCGCCTCGGCGAAGGCGTGGACGGCGGCGGTCGTGGATTCGGTCATGCCGGGTTCCTCCGGGGTGTGTCGGTCGGGGGCACGCCCGTCGGACGCGCCGCTGGGGCGATTCGGGCCGGCCGGGCGGCGGGACGCGGCGCTGCGCCCGTTGCCCGGTGCGGCGCCACGGCGGCACCGGATGCGGCGAGGTGCCGGCTCGTCCGCGCGAAGTCGACCTGCGCGGTGAGCACGGAGAGGAGGTCGCCGACGTAGACCTGGCTGTAGTAGGCGGCGAGGTCGTCGGGCTGCAGGAACCGCTCGAACGCCGAGGTCTGGAGCACGATGTCCGACAGGGCCGCCAGCGGCGACGTCGGGTCGTTCGTGACCGCCACCGTGAGGGCGCCGTTCCGGCTCGCCTCCTTGAGCATCGAGATCGTCTCGGCGGTCCTGCCCGTGTGCGAGTACCCGATGGCGACGCAGTCCTCGGTCTGCAGCACGGCGCTCGTCAGCCCGGCGTGCACCTCCGACCAGACGTTGCAGGCCACCCCGATCCGGTACAGCCGGCCGGCGAGGGCCTCCGCGGCCAGCGCGCTGCTGCCGACGCCGTAGAGGTCGACGTGCCGGCTGTGCGCGAGCGTCTCGGCCAGCGCCCGCAGCTGCGTGAGGTCGAGCGAGGCCGCCGTCTCCTGGAGGGAGCGGATGGTGCCGGCGAGCAGCGTGCTCCGCACGTCCTCCGCGGTGTCGTCCGGCCCGAACGCCCGGCCGATGTCGGCGCCGTGCGCGGGACGCGCGGAGGTGCGGCCGAGCTCGGTCGCGACGCTCATCCGCAGCGCGACGTAGCCGGTGTAGCCGATCTGGCGGCAGAAGCGCGTGACCGTCGCGGGCGAGGTGCCGGCACGGGCGGCGAGCTCGTTGATCGGCAGGTCGAGCACGATCGTCGGGTCCTCGAGCACGACCTGCGCGACCCGCAGCGTCGCGGCCGGCAGATCGTTCCAGCGGGAGCGGATCCGGTTGTGCACCGCGGACGCGGCGGCGTCGCCGCGAGGCGCGTCGTGCGGTGCATCGGTATCGGTCACGTGAGAACCCGTTTCCTCCCCGGGCACCATCGCCCGAGACCTGGTTTCACCCTAGAGTGACGCCGTGCCGCTCGGGTTGCAATGGCGTAACGATGCATGAGTTCCTCGCCGTCGACGCCGGCGGCACGTCGACGAGGGCCGTTCTCGTCGACGAGGAGGGCTCCGTCCTCGGCTACGGCCGCGCCTCCGGTGGCAATCCGACCTCCATCGGGGTCGACGGCGCTTCCGCCGCCGTCGCCGCCGCGATCGGCGAGGCGCTGGCCGCCGCAGGCCCCCGCCGCTCGGTCGAGCGGATCCTCCTCGCCCATGCCGGCGGCGGCATCGGCTTCCACGATCGGGTGCTCGAGCGGCTCGCCCCGCTCGGCCTCGCCGCGCCGATCACCCCGGCCGGCGACCTGCTGGCCCTCTTCTGCTCCGGCACCCCGGAGCTCGCCGGCGCCGCGCTCATCGCGGGCACCGGCGCGATCGGCGGCGCGATCGCCGACGGCCGCATGGCGCGCGTCGTGGACGCCCATCCGCTCGATCACGAGGGGCGTGAGGGCGGTGGTGGGGCCGCCGTCGAGGTCGTCGATCACGGC
>JBQCCU010000508.1:0-3274 GCA_051961935.1 Amnibacterium sp.
GTAGGTCACGACCCCCGAGCGGATCCACTCGGGGGCGCCCTTCGGCGGGTTCTTGGAGAAGAAGAACTCGCCCTCGACGTCGCCGCCGAAGCGCTGCAGCGCGATCGGCCGGTCGCCGTTCGCCTCGACGAACGGGCCGCCGACGGCCGCGAGGTAGCTCGCGAGGTCGAGCTTCGTGATGCCCTGCTGGGGCCAGATCACGCGGGAGGGGTTCGAGATCCGGATCTCCCGGACCCCGTTCGGCCCGCCGACCTCGATCGTCGTCGATTCACTCGCCACGGCCCGAGCGTAGACCGCGGACCTGATCAGGGGAATCGCCGGAGACGAACACGAGGGGCCGGCCGCGGATCGCGCGCCCGGCCCTTCGATACGGCGGATGTCAGGAGGCGGGGGTCGTCCCGGCCTCGCTGTCGCCGGCCTTCTCCGCGGCGTCGGCCTCGACCTCGGCGGCGGCCGGGGTCTCGGTCTCGGGCTCGACCGGAGCGGACTGCTCGACCGTGTCGGTGGTCGCCACCGGCACGTCGGCCGGCGACGACTCGTCGGTCGCCTCGGTCGTCGCGGGCGCGGCCTCGGCGGCCGGCGCGGCGGCGGGAGCCGACGCCTGGCGCGACGGAAGCTTCGGCGTGACCGGCTCGAGGACGAGCTCGATCACGGCCATCGGCGCGTTGTCGCCCTTGCGGAAGCCGGTCTTCGTGATGCGGGTGTAGCCGCCCGGGCGGTCGGCCACGAGGGGCGCGATCTCCGTGAACAGCTGGTGCACGACGGTCTTGTCGCCGATCGTGCGCATCACCCGGCGGCGGGCGTGCAGGTCACCGCGCTTCGCGAAGGTGACGAGGCGCTCGGCCAGCGGGCGGACCCGCTTGGCCTTCGCCTCGGTCGTGGTGATGGAGCGGTGCTCGAACAGCTGCGAGGCCAGGTTGCCGAGCAGCAGGCGCTCGTGAGCCGGGCCGCCGCCGAGCCGGGGACCCTTGGTGGGCTTCGGCATGATCAGGCCTCCTCGTCGTCGTAGGCGGAGTAGAAGTGGGCGCCGTCGAACCCGGGCACGGCGTCCTTCAGCGAGAGGCCGAGCTCGACGAGCTTGTCCTTCACCTCGTCGACCGACTTCTGCCCGAAGTTGCGGATGTTCATGAGCTGCGTCTCGGACAGGGCCACGAGCTCGCTCACGGTGTTGATGCCCTCGCGCTTCAGGCAGTTGTAGGAGCGCACGGACAGGTCGAGGTCCTCGATGGGCATCGAGAGCTCGGACGAGATCGCCGCGTCGATCGGGGCGGGCCCGATCTCGATGCCCTCGGCGGCGCTGTTCAGCTCGCGGGCGAGGCCGAACAGCTCGGTCAGCGTGCGGCCGGCGGACGCGATGGCGTCGCGCGGCGTGATCGCCGGCTTCGTCTCGACGTCGACGACCAGGCGGTCGAAGTCGGTGCGCTCACCGGCACGCGTCGCCTCGACGCGGTAGGTGACCTTCAGCACGGGCGAGTAGATCGAGTCGACCGGGATCTGCCCGGCCTCGCTGAACTCGCTCCGGTTCTGCGTCGCGGACACGTAGCCGCGACCGCGCTCGATGGTGAGCTCGAGGTCGAACCGCGCCTTGTCGTTCAGCGTCGCGATGAGCAGGTCGGGGTTGTGGATCTCCACGCCCGCGGGCGCCGAGATGTCCGCCGCCGTCACCGGGCCCTCGCTCTGCTTGCGCAGGTAGGCGGTGATCGGCTCGTCGTGCTCGGACGAGACGACGAGGCCCTTGATGTTGAGGATGATCTCGGTGACGTCCTCCTTCACGCCGGGGATGGTCGTGAACTCGTGCTGCACCCCCTCGATGCGGATGGACGTGACGGCCGCGCCCGGGATGCTCGAGAGCAGGGTGCGGCGGAGGGAGTTCCCGAGGGTGTAGCCGAAGCCCGGCTCGAGCGGCTCGATGACGAACCGCGAGCGGAACTCGGAGATCGGCTCCTCGGTGAGAGTGGGACGCTGTGCGATCAGCACTGGTTGGTTTCCTTTCGTGTCCGCTATATGACACAGAGGGGGTCCGAGCGCAGCGGCGCCCGGGAGGGATCAGCGCGAGGGCTGAAGAGTGGGGTGCGGCGGTGGCGCGCTGCGCCCTCGCGGCCGCCCGCGCACGGTTCGGCACGGGGCCGGCCGCGCGGGGGCGCACCGCGCCTCCGCCTCATCGGGTCAGACGCGGCGGCGCTTCGGGGGACGGACGCCGTTGTGGGCCTGGGGCGTCACGTCGTTGATCGAGCCGACCTCGAGACCCGCCGCCTGGAGCGAGCGGATCGCCGTCTCGCGCCCGGAGCCCGGGCCCTTGACGAAGACGTCGACCTTCTTCATGCCGTGCTCCTGCGCCTGCCGCGCGGCGGACTCCGCCGCGAGCTGCGCCGCGAACGGCGTCGACTTGCGCGAGCCCTTGAAGCCCACGCCGCCGGACGACGCCCAGCTGATCACGGCACCGGTGGTGTCGGTGATCGAGACGATCGTGTTGTTGAACGTCGACTTGATGTGGGCCTGGCCCACGGCGATGTTCTTCTTCTCCTTGCGGCGCGGCTTGCGGCCGGCGCCCGCCTTCGGTGCTGCCATGACTGTTCGCTTCTCCTACGAGTTCTAACGGGCGGAAGGCCGGGGCCTTACTTGCGCCCGGCCTTCTTCTTGCCGGCCACGGTGCGCTTCGGGCCCTTGCGCGTGCGCGCGTTCGTCTTGGTCCGCTGACCGCGCACGGGCAGGCCGCGACGGTGGCGGAGGCCCTCGTAGGAGCCGATCTCGACCTTGCGGCGGATGTCGGCGGCCACCTCGCGGCGGAGGTCGCCCTCCACCTTGTAGGTGCCCTCGATGTGGTCGCGGAGGAGGACGAGCTGGTCGTCCGTCAGGTCGCGCACGCGCGTGTCCGGGCTGATGCCGGTGGCGGCGAGCGTTTCGTGGGCGCGGGTGCGTCCGACGCCGTAGATGTAGGTGAGGGCGACCTCCACCCGCTTCTCGCGGGGGATGTCGACGCCGGCGAGACGTGCCATGCGTCAGCTCCTTGTCAGGAAGGTCGGAGGGTGGAGCAGCGCCGGTGCCCGGGCCTCCGACCCGAGGTGTCCCCCGCCTGGCGGGTTCTGGTGCTGCCGTGGAGCGCCCCTCCCGGATCGGGAGGGGCCACGATGTTCAGTTGCGGTCGTGCTGCGCGGGGCTCAGCCCTGGCGCTGCTTGTGGCGGACGTTCTCGCAGATGACCATCACGCGACCGTGGCGACGGATGACCTTGCACTTGTCGCAGATCGGCTTGACGCTCGGGTTGACCTTCACGG
>JBQCCU010000509.1:0-7827 GCA_051961935.1 Amnibacterium sp.
GCCGCCCGCGCCACCGGACCCGCGCGCATCCGCCGACGCGCCCCGGCCGGTGGTCCCGGCTCCGCAGGCGGATGCGGCGCCGGCCGGCGCGCTGCCGGCCGCGCAGGCGGCGCTGCGCCAGGTCGTCCTCGATCACCCTGAGGAGCTGAGCGCACGCGACTGGTTCACCGTCTATCCGGAGCTGCTGCCCGGCACCTGGCGCTCGGTGCGCGTCGTCACCGCCCATCCGGGGCTCGTCGGCCCCGAGGTGCTCCCGATCCCGCTCGCCCCGGCCACCACCCGGGTGCTCGTCTTCCTCGTCTGCAGCGCCCCGGACACCCCGTACCGCTGGACCCTCACCGCCGGCCTCGCCCCGCCCCTGGCGGATACGACCGGCGGCCGGTGCCGCGGCTTCGACGGCCGGATCGTCGCGGTGCCGCGGGGCACGGACGGCGTGATCCTGCGCGTGCGGATCGCCCCGGGCGTGCACTACTCCGTGACCGTCTACGAGCGTTGATCGACTCGTCCGGGGCGCCCGGGAGGAGCAGGGCACCGGTTGGATCGATCCGACGCGCCGACGCCCAGGAGATCCCGGGCATTGCCCCCCGCGCAACTACCGTTGCCGCGTCCCGACCACCCGATCAGGAAGCCCGACGGCCATGCTCACGACCCTGCTGCGGCCGGTGGCACGAGCCCTGCTCAGCCGTGTCCAGGCCGAGCTCGACACGGTGCCGCATCCGACGGACGCCCCGCAGTACCACGCGCCCGGCCCCGCGCCGGACCGCGTGCTGATCTTCGGCAACGGGCCGGCGATCGGGTTCGGTGTGCGGACGCAGGAGCTCGCCCTCCCGGGTCAGGTGGGCCGCCGCCTCGCCGCGAGCACCGGCCGCGGGGCGGACATCGACCTGGTCGCCCGGCGCGGCACCACCGTCGAGATGGCGGCGCCGCTCATCGCCCGCCTGCGCCCTGCACGGTACGACGGCATCGTCATCGTGATCGGGGCCACCGACGCCGCCGCCCTGCTGCCCCTCCGCCGCTGGCGCGAGGCCATGTCGGCGCTGCTCACCGAGGTGACGAAGCACGCGGCCCCGACCAGCCCGATCGTCGTCCTCGGCATCCACGAGCTGCGCCGCTCCGCGCTCACCTCCGGCCTGCTCGGCGACATCATCGACTGCCACGCCCAGCAGCTGAACGCGGTGACGCGGGAGCTGTGCGCGAGCGATCCGAGGGTGCAGTACGTCGCCCGCGACGAGGCGCGCAGCGCGCGGGTCCGCTACCAGTCCGCGCAGGCGTTCGGGACGCTCGCCGAGATGATCGTGCCGGCGCTCGTCCCCGGCCTGAACGCCTCCGCCCTCGACCGCACGCCGGCGGCCGCCCGCTGCCAGCGGTCCGTGCCGGCGGCCGAGGTGAGCCGGCAGGCCGCGCTGCACGCGATCGGCGTGCTCGACACGGCCCCCGAGGAGCGCTTCGACCGGATCGTGCGCTCCGCACGGACCACCTTCGGCACGACCGCGGCGGCCCTCTCCTTCATCGACGGCCCGCGGCAGTGGTACAAGGCCGTGGCGGGTCCCTCCGAGCTGGAGACCCGGGAGCGCTCCATGCCGCGCGAGGTGGGGATGTGCCACCGCACGATCCGGCACGACCAGGCGCTCGTGGTGCCGGACCTCGCCACCGCGCGGCACGTGCACCCGGACTTCCTCGCGGCCGGCTACCGCTTCTACGCGGGCTACCCCGTCGAGTCGCCGGACGGCTACCGGGTGGGCGCGCTCTGCGTGCTCGACACCGCCCCGCGGCCGGACATCGACGTCGCGCTGCTCCGTGAGTACGCCCTGCGGGTGCAGCGGGAGCTGTGGGTGCGGCCGGACGGCACGGTGCTCACCGACCCCATCCGCTGAGCGCGGCGACCTCGCTGCCCGCGGACGCGCTGCACCGGACGCGCGCGGTGACCGCGGTGGCGCTGCACGAACGACGGAGAACCGGACCCCGGGGGACCGATCCATGCGGATCCGCGGCCCAGCCGCTCGAGAAGTCCGTCGTTCGTGCACGGCTGCGGCGTCGTGGCATCGTCTCGGCCCGTTCCGTCCCGGCCGCTCGGGTACTACTCCCGTCTTCGCAGTGCGTCCGAGGACGGACGCACGCAGTGAGACCGCTGCGGAGGGCCCGAAAGGGCCTTCCGCTTCAGCGGCCTCACTCCCACTCGATCGTGCCGGGGGGCTTGCTCGTCACGTCGAGCACCACGCGGTTCACGCCCGCGACCTCGTTGGTGATCCGGTTCGACAGCCGCGCCAGCAGGTCGTAGGGCAGCCGCGTCCAGTCCGCGGTCATCGCGTCCTCGCTCGACACCGGCCGCAGCACGATCGGATGACCGTAGGTCCGGCCGTCCCCCTGCACGCCGACGCTCCGCACATCCGCGAGCAGCACCACCGGGCACTGCCAGATCTCGTCGTCGAGCCCCGCCGCGGTGAGCTCCTCGCGCACGACGGCGTCCGCCCGGCGCAGCGTGGCGAGCCGGTCCGGCGTCACCGCGCCGACGATCCGGATCGCGAGTCCCGGGCCGGGGAACGGCTGCCGGGCCACGATCACCTCGGGCAGGCCGAGCTCGCGGCCGATCGCGCGCACCTCGTCCTTGAAGAGGGTGCGCAGCGGCTCGACGAGCTCGAACGTGAGGTCCTCCGGCAGGCCGCCGACGTTGTGGTGGCTCTTGATGTTCGCGGTGCCGCTGCCGCCACCGGACTCGACCACGTCGGGGTAGAGGGTGCCCTGCACGAGGAAGCGCACGCTCTCGCCCGCCTCCGCCGCCTCCCGCACGACCTCGGCGGCCGCGCGCTCGAAGGTGCGGATGAACTCCCGGCCGATCGCCTTGCGCTTCGTCTCCGGGTCGGACACCCCGTCCAGGGCGGCGAGGAAGGACGCGCTCGCGTCGACCGTCACGAGCCGCACACCGGTCGCCGCGACGTAGTCGCGCTCCACCTGCTCCGCCTCGCCCTCCCGGAGCAGGCCGTGGTCCACGAACACGCAGGTGAGCCGGTCCCCGACCGCCCGCTGCACGAGGGCCGCCGCGACCGCCGAGTCGACCCCGCCGGACAGCCCGCAGATCACCCGCGCGTCGCCGACCTGCGCGCGGATCCGCTCCACCTGCTCCGCGATCACGTTGCCGGGGTTCCAGTCGGGGCGGATGCCGGCCCGGTCGTGCAGGAAGTTCTCGAGCACCCGCTGTCCGTAGGAGGAGTGCTTCACCTCCGGGTGCCACTGCACCCCGTAGAGGCGCCGCTCGTCGCTCGCGAACGCCGCGACCGGGGTGGAGGGGCTGCTCGCGAGCACGCGGAAGCCCTCGGGCGCCTCGGCGACCGAGTCGCCGTGGCTCATCCACACCGTCTGCTCCGCGGGCACGCCGCCGAGCAGCCCGTCGCCTCCACCGTCCGCGACCCGCACCGGCGTGGAGCCGTACTCCCGGGCACCGGTGTGGGCGACGCGGCCGCCGAGCTGCTGCGCCATCACCTGGAAGCCGTAGCAGATGCCGAGCACCGGCACCCCGAGGTCGAGGATGCCCGGATCGAGCGCGGGCGCGCCCGGCTCGTAGACGCTCGACGGGCCGCCGGAGAGCACGATCCCGGCGGGGTTCCGCCGCGCGATCTCCTCGGCCGTCACGCCGTGAGGGACGATCTCGGAGTAGACGCCGGCCTCGCGCACCCGCCGGGCGATCAGCTGCGCGTACTGCGCGCCGAAGTCGACCACGAGGACGGGATGCGCCTCCGCGCTCGCGGCGGCGGTCGAGGGATCGGCCTGGGCAGGAGCGTCCGTCACCCCAGGGAGTCTAGATCCGCGCCGATCGGCCTCCCGCGGGGACGGCCGCCCCGCTACCCTCGTGCCACCGACCGAGAGGGACCCCCGTGAGCACCGAGACCTCGCACCCCGCCGTACCCGCCGGCATCGAGCTGAACGGCCTCAACACCATCGCGGAGTCCGAGCGGCGGGGACGCGCCCGCGACCTCTTCTGGCCGTGGTTCGCGGCCAACGTGTCCGTGCTCGGCCTCGGCTACGGCAGCTTCATCCTCGGGTTCGGCATCTCCTTCTGGCAGGCCACGCTCGTCGGGATCATCGGCATCGTCATCTCGTTCGCGCTCTGCGGCTTCGTCGCCCTGTCGGGCAAGCGCGGCTCGGCCCCCACCATGGTGCTGAGCCGGGCGGCGTTCGGGGTGCGGGGCAACCGGCTGCCCGCGGTGATCTCCTGGGTGCTCACGGTCGGCTGGGAGACCGCGCTCACCGCGCTCGCCGTCCTCGCCACCTCCACCGTCTTCGGGGAGCTCGGTCTCGGCACCGGACCGATCACCAAGATCGTCGCGCTGGTGGTCGTCGCCGTCCTCATCGTCGGAGCGGGGATCGCCGGCTTCGACCTCATCATGCGGCTGCAGGTCTGGATCACCTGGATCACGGCTGTGCTCACGGTCGTCTACGTGGTGCTCACCGCGCCGCGGATCGACTTCGCGGCGGTCGGCTCGATCGCCGCCGGCTCGCCGCAGGCCGTGATCGGCGCGCTCGTGTTCGTGATGACCGGATTCGGCCTCGGCTGGGTGAACGCGGCCGCCGACTACTCCCGGTACCTGCCGAGGTCCACGCGCGGCAGCGGCGTCTTCGGCTGGACGACGTTCGGCGGGGCGGTCGCCCCGGTCGTGCTCGTGATCTTCGGGCTGCTGCTCGCCGGCTCCTCCGCCAAGCTGAGCAAGGCGATCGGCGCGGATCCGATCGGCGCGCTGACGACGATCCTGCCCGTCTGGTTCCTCGTCCCCTTCGCGATCGTGGCGATCCTCGGCCTCGTCGGCGGCGCCGTGCTCGACATCTACTCGTCGGGCCTCGCGCTCCTGTCGGCGGGCATCCCGATCCCCCGGTACGTCGCGGCCGGCGTCGACGGTGTCGTCATGATCATCGGCGCGATCTACGTCGCGTTCTTCGCGCCCGACTTCGTCGCGCCGTTCGAGGCGTTCCTCGTCACGCTCGGCGTGCCGATCGCGGCGTGGTGCGGCGTCTTCCTCGCCGACTTCGCGCTCCGCCGCCGCGACTACGCCGACGCCGAGCTGCAGGACCGCCGCGGCCGGTACGGGGACGTGCGGGCGCTGCCGATCGTGCTGGTCCTCGTCGGGACGGCCCTCGGCTGGGGCCTCGTCATCAACACCTACGGGGTGCCGGGCTGGCTCAACTGGGAGGGCTACCTGCTCGGCCCCTTCGGCCTCGGCGGCCGCGGCGGCGCCTGGGCGTACGCGAACCTCGGCGTGATCGTGGCGCTGCTCGTCGGCTTCCTCGGCACGCTGCTGCTCGGCCGCGGGGCCGTGCGCCGGCAGGAGGCGGCCGACGGGACGACGCGCGCATGACGCGGCGGATGCTCGTCGTCATCGACATGCAGCGCGTCTTCGCCGACCCGGAGAGCCCGTGGGGCACGCCCCGCTACGACCGGGCCGCCGACGGCGTGCGCCGGCTGCTGCCCCGCTTCGACCGCTCGACGGTCTGGACGCGGTTCGTCGCACCGGAGCGACCGGAGGGGGCGTGGGTGCCCTACTACGAGGCGTGGCCGTTCGCGCTCGTGCCGGAGGGCGACCCGATCTGGACGATCGATCCGGCCCTCGGCCCGGACTCGGGGCCGGTCGTGACGGCGCCGACCTTCGGCAAGTGGGGACCCGAGCTCGCCGCCGCGGTCGGCGACGCGGACGAGCTGGTGCTCGCCGGCGTCTCCACGGACTGCTGCGTGCTGTCCACCGCGCTCGCCGCCGCCGACGCGGGCCGCGCGGTGGTCGTGGCGGCCGACGCGTGCGCCGGTCTCTCGGACGACGACCACGACCGCGCCCTCACCGCGATGGCGCTCTACGCGCCCCTCATCCGCATCGCCACCGTCGACGAGGTGCTGGCGGCCGCATGACCACGAGGCGCGAACGGGCGCTCGGCGCGCTCGTCGGCCTCGCGGTCGGCGACGCCCTCGGCATGCCGACGCAGGGGTTGCCGCGCGAGCGGATCCTCGCCACCTGGGGACCGATCACCGCGCTGCTGCCCGCCCCGGACGACTCGCCGATCGCCGCGGGGCTGCCCGCCGGCTCGGTCACCGACGACACCGAGCAGGCGCTGCTGCTGGCCGACCTGCTGCTGCAGGACGGCGGCCGCATCGACCCCGGCCGGCTCGCCGTGCGCCTCGCGGACTGGGAGGACCGGATGCGCGAGCGGGGCTCGCTCGACCTCCTCGGCCCGTCCACCAGGAAGGCCGTGCAGGCCGTGCTGGAGGGCGTGCCCCCGGCGCTCGCCGGCACGTCGGGCACCACCAACGGCGCGGCGATGCGGATCGCGCCGGTCGGGATCGCCGTCAGCGGCGACGATCCGGTCTCCCTCCTCGACCGCGTCGAGGAGGCCTGCCTCGTCAGCCACTCGACATCGGTCGCCGTCGCGGGCGCCGCGGCCGTCGCCGCCGCCGTGTCCGCCGCGGTCGACGGGCAGCCGCTGCGGGTCGCCATCGGTCTCGCCATCCGCGCCGCCCGCGCGGGCGCGCGACGGGGCACCTGGGTCGCGGGCGCCGACGTCGGCGCCCGCATCGCCTGGGTCCTCGAACGCGCGGCGCGCCTCGACGTCGGGCGGGCGGTGCCCGAGATCGTCGCACTGATCGGCACGAGCCTCGCGACCCAGGAGTCGGTGCCCGCGGCGTTCGCGATGCTCGCGCTGCATCCCGACGATCCGTGGGCCGCGTGCTGCGAGGCGGCCGGCCTCGGCGGCGATACCGACACGATCGCCGCGATGGCGGGGGCGATCGGCGGTGCGGTGCACGGTGCCGGCGCCTTCCCCGACGATGTCGTCGCGACCGTGCTGCGCGTGAACGGCCTCGACCTGGAGCGCTACGCGGACGGGTTGCTCGCCCTCCGATGAACGCCAGGGTGGTGAGTCTCGGCAACGCCGTCGTCGACGTCGTCGCTGCGGTCCCCGCACTCCCCCGCCGCGGTGAGGACGTCGTCGGGTCCGGCGGTCCGGAGGCCGGCGGCAGCGGGCTCCGCGCCCTCCTCGCGGTCCGGGCGGCCGGGGTGGACGCCGCGTTCGCCGGGCGCATCGGCGCCGGCCCGCTCGGCAAACTCGTCCGCTCCGCGCTAGCGCGTGCCGGCGTGCCCGTGATGCTCGCGCCGGTGCCCACCGAGGACACCGGCGTGGCCGTCACGCTCGTGGAGCCCGACGGCGAGCGGAGCTTCGTCACCGTCCCGGGCGCCGAGACCGCGGATCCGGCGCTGGGCCGGCTCCGCATCGACCGGACGGACCTGCTCCACGTGTCCGGCTACGGCCTGCAGCACCCCGACCGCGCCGCCGCGATCGGCCGGTTCCTCACCGCCGTCCCCGACGAGGTGCCCGTGCTGCTGGACCCCGGCCCGCTCGGGGGCGTGCTCCCGGGGGCTGCCGCGGCGCGCATCGACTGGTGGAGCGGGACCGGCGCGGAGGCGACCGCCGAGACCGGCATCGCCGATCCCGCGCGGGCCGCCGCGGCGCTGGCCCGGCGCGTGCGCCGGGGCGCGGTCGTGCGGCTCGGCGCCGCGGGCTGCCTCCTCGCGGCCGGCGGACGGGCCCCCGCCCGCGTCCCCGCGCCGCGGGTGACGGTCAGGACCACGAACGGCGCAGGCGACACCCACGTCGGGGCGTTCCTCGCCGCGCTGGCCCGCGGCGCGGAACCGCTCGCCGCGGCGCGGGCGGCGACCGAGGCGGCCGCGGCCTTCGTCGCGCGCTGACCGGACCGCCTCCGCCCCGCGCTGTCTGCCGTCCGCACGGACGACTGCTGCCGGTGTTCGTGCCTCAGTTGGCCGTGCGGACAGCAGACGCGCCGGCGGCGGCGCGCTC
>JBQCCU010000510.1:0-8524 GCA_051961935.1 Amnibacterium sp.
GAGCGCCGGCCGCTGCTCCAGGGCGGCGGCGAGCCATCCGCGCAGCCACCCGTCGGCGAGGGCCGCGTGCACCGGATCGAGGCGCCACGGCGTCTCGGCGGTCCGCACCCGCCATCCGGACTCCGCCAGCAGCCCCTCCGCAAGCAGCACCGCATCCGGCCCGAGCAGGCGCCTGCCGGCGACGACCCGCCGCTGGTGGTCGTTGAACGCGGCCTGCAGGAGCCCGTCGAGGGGCTCGGCAGGCGTGAGGTCGACGCGGCCGGTCACGCTGAGGGCCAGCAGCACGGGCGCGCCGGCCGTCAGGGTCGCGTCGACGACCGCGCGGAGCTCGTCGACCGTGAGCACGTCGAGCAGCGCGGATGCGGTGACCAGCGTCGCTCCCCCGAGGTCCGCGGCCCGGAGCACGTCCAGCGGCGCCACGCTCGTCCGCACGGAGATGCCGCCGGCGTCCGCGACGGCGCGGGCGAGCAGGCCCGCATCGGCGTCGTGGAGCACCCACGACTGCGGGTGCGCGAGCCTCGGCCCGAGCCAGCGCAGCATCGCCCCCGTCCCGGCGCCGAGGTCGTGCACGACCGGTCTCGGCCCGGCGAGGCGGGCGGCGAGCGCCGCGAGCGCCGTCGACCGGGCCTCCGCGTCCGCCGCGGCGCGCAGCGCCAGCCAGTCCGCGGGCACGGGAGGCAGGCGTCGGGGCGCGACCGGCCGCGTCCTGCGCTGCCGGATCCGCTGCTGCGCCGGGTGAACCATGCCGCCCCCCTGTTCGTGGTGTTCGGTGCGGGCCCTTCTCGAGAGGAAGACGGCGGAACGATGACGACGGTTCATCCGGCTCCCCTCGTGGGCGCCCTCGGCGGCGTCGCCGGGCTGGCCGCGGTGGCGCTCGTCGTGCCGCTCTCCCCCGCCGGCTGGCTCGTCGGCCTCGCCGTGCTCTGGGCCTCCGCCTCGCTCGTGGCCGGAGGCCTCAGGCGGCGCCGGATGCGCCGGTTCGGTCCCGCGAACGCCATCACCTGCGTCCGCGCCGGGCTCACCGCCCTGGTGGCGGCGCTCGCGGCCACGTCGCTCACGCAGCCGGTCCCGCCGGCGCTGGTGGTGGCGCTCGCGGCCCCGGCGCTCGTGCTCGACGGGATCGACGGCCGCGTGGCCCGGCGAACCGGCAGCGTGAGCGAGCTCGGCGCCCGCTACGACATGGAGGTCGACGCCTTCCTGCTGCTCGTGCTCGGTCTGCTCGCGGGTCCCGTGGCCGGCTGGTGGGCCCTCGCGATCGGCGGGATGCGATACGCCTTCGTCGCCGCCGGACGGGTGGCCCCGTGGCTCCGCGCGACGCTCCCGCCGCGGTACTGGCGCAAGGTGGTGACCGCCGCGAACGGCGTCGCGCTCACCGCGGCGGCCTCCGCAGCCCTCCCCCGGCCGCTCGCGGTCGCCCTGGTGGCGATAGCGCTCGCCCTGCTCACCGAGTCGTTCGGCCGGGACGTCCTCTGGCTCGCGCGGCGGCGCTCCGCCACCGTACCGACCCACGCGTGGATCCGCCCGCAGCACGAGAATGCGGCGGGCACGGCTCTCACGTCGTTGCGGGCCGGAGCCGGCGAGGAGGCGGCACCGTGAGCGGACGCGACGAGGCGCGTGAGCGCGCCTTCTGGATCCTCGGACCGGGGCGGGGTGCCATCCGGGAGGAGCCGCGGCGGGAGCCGGGGCCGGGCGACGTGCGGGTGCGCACCCGGTACTCGGGCATCAGCCGCGGCACGGAGGGCCTCGTGTTCCGCGGCGAGGTGCCGCCGTCCGAGTTCGCGCGGATGCGCGCCCCGCACCAGGAGGGCGACTTCCCCGGGCCGGTGAAGTACGGCTACCTCAACGTCGGCGTCGTCGAGGCGGGGCCGGATGCGCTGCGCGGCCGCACGGTGTTCGCGCTCGCCCCGCACCAGACCGCATCCGTGCTGCCCGCCGACGCGGTCGTGCCGCTCCCCGAGGCGGTGCCGGCCCGCCGCGCGGTGCTCGCCGGCCTCGTCGAGACCGCGCTGAACGCGCTCTGGGACGTGCCGCTGCGGATCGGGGACGCCGTCACGGTGATCGGCGCCGGCCCGGTCGGCTGCTGCATCGCCCTGCTCGCCGCCCGGCACCCCGCCGCCCGGGTGACGCTCGTGGACGTGGACGAGCACCGCCGGGCGGCGGCCGGGGCCGTGGGCGCGCGGTTCGCGGTGCCGGAGGAGGCCGCCTTCGAGCAGGACGTCGTGTTCCACGCGAGCGCCACCGCCGCCGGCCTCCGCACCGGCCTGGAGCTGCTGCGGACGGAGGGGACGCTCGTGGACGTGAGCTGGTACGGCACGCGGTCCGTCGAGCTCCCGCTCGGCGGCGCGTTCCACGCGCGCCGCCTCTTGCTGCGCTCGAGCCAGGTGGGCCTCGTCGCCCCGGAGCGGCGGAGCAGCCGCAGCACCCGGGACCGGCTCGGCCTCGCGGTGGCGCTGCTCGCGGACCCGGCGTTCGATGCGCTGCTGACCGACCACAGCCGGTTCGAGGACCTGCCCCGCACGCTCGCGGCCATCGCCGGCGGCCGGGCGCCAGGCATCGGGCACGTCGTCGAGTACGAGGAGGACTGAGCCGATGTTCGGCATCACCGTGCAGGACCACATCCTGATCGCGCACAGCCTGCGCGGCGCGGTCTTCGGCCCCGCAGAGCGTCTGCACGGCGCCACCTACGTGGTCGAGGCCACCCTCCGCCGGGTGGACCTGAACGCGGACGGGATCGTCGCGGACCTCGGCGTGGCCGCCGCGCTGCTGCGGGCGGTGCTCGATCCGCTCGACCGCCGCAACCTCGACGAGGATCCGGCGCTCGCCGGCCGCAACACCACGACCGAGGTGCTCGCGCGGCTGATCGCGGATCGGCTGCTCGAGCGGATCGAGGACGGCGCCCTCGGCGACGACGGCGCGGCGCTCGCCGGGGTCGCGGTGACCCTGCGGGAGACGCCGACGGCGTGGGCGACCTACGAGCGCGCGCGATGAGCGCCATCCGGTTCCTCGTCCCGGACGCCGTGGACGACGCGCTGCACCCGAGCGGCGGCAACCGGTACGACCGCGAGCTCACGGCGGCGCTCGAGGCGCTCGGCCGGCCGGTCGAGCTGCAGCGGGTCGGTCACCGGACGACGCTCGCGGATGCCCTCCGGGCGGGAAGCGGTGCGACGCCCGTGCTGATCGACGGCCTGCTGCTCGAGACCGACCGGATCGAGCCGCGCGACGCTGCGGTCGTCCCGCTGCTGCACATGCCGCCCCGGTCGCCGGCGGCGCTGCGGGTCCTCGCGGAGGCACGGGCGGTGATCACGACGAGCGAGTGGACGCGCCGGGCCCTGCTTGAGGCGGTGCCGCTGCCCGCGTCGGCGGTGACCGTCGCCACCCCGGGCGTCGAGGCCGTCCGGCGGGTGCGGACGTCGCCGCGCGGCGAGCGCCTCCGCTGCGTCGGCGCGCTGCTGCCCGCGAAGGGCCAGCACCTGCTGCTCGCCGCGCTCGGCCGCCTGACCGACCTGCGCTGGGGATGCGACCTCGTCGGCGCGCGGGACCTCGCCCCGCGGTACGCCGAGGGGCTCGAGGCGCAGGTCGGGCGGCTCGGGATCGGGGACCGGATCCACCTAACCGGCCCGGTGGCCGCCGAGCCGCTCGAGCGGCTCTACGAGGGCGCGGATCTCGTGGTGCATCCGGCGCTCGAGGAGGGCTACGGCATGGTGCTCGCCGAGGCGATCGCCTGCGGTGTGCCCGTGCTCGCGTTCGACGTCGGCGGGGTGCGGGAGGCGGTGCCCGCGGTCGACGGACGCCGGCCCGGCGTGCTCGTGCCGCCCGCCGAGCCGGGGCGGCTGGCCGTCGAGCTGCGCCGATGGCTGACGGACGCCGCGCACCGACGGCGGCTGACCGCCGAGGCCCGCTCGAGGTCCGGTCGCACCTGGGCGGAGGCCGCGACGGCGGTCGCGGGCGCGCTCGACGGGCTCCTCGTGGAGCGGCCATGACCACCTGCGGTGCTGACGCCTCGCTCCGGCTCGCGCGCCGTGCGGCGGTCGGCCGGGCCCTGCCGGTCGTCTCCGTGGCGGTCGTGCTGGTCGTGCTCCTGCTGCTGGTCCTGCACGTCGGCAGCGACGCGTTCCTGGACGGCCTGCGGCTGCTCGACCCGCCCACCGTGCTCGCCGCCGGAGCGTTGTCGGCGGTCGCGACGCTCGCCGCCTCCTGGCGGTGGACGGTGCTCGCGCGCGCCCTCGGGGATCCGCTGCCGCTCGGCACGGCGCTCCGCGCCTACCTCCGGTCGCAGCTGCTGAACACCGTGCTGCCCGGCGGGGTGCTCGGCGACGTGCACCGCGCGGTCGGGGGTGCCGCGCCGGCCGGGCGGGGCGCCCGCATCCGGGCGGTCCTCTGGGACCGCGGCTCCGGCCAGGCGGTGCAGGCCGTGCTGCTCTGCGCCGCGCTGCTGCTCGCCGCGCCGGACCGCTGGCCGGTGGTGGCGGCGATCGCCGCGGCGCCCGTCGCCGGGCTGGCGGCGCTGCGTGGCGCGCGGGGGCGCCTCCGCGTCCTGCGGGACGACGCCATCCGGCTGCTGCACCGACCGCGGGTGCTCGCGACGGTCGTCGTCGCCTCCGTCGTGGTGACGCTCGCGCACGCCCTGGTGTTCGTGCTCGCCGCCCTCGTGACGGGCGCCGCAGCCGCGCCGCCGCTCCTGCTGCTGGTCGCGCTGGCGGTGCAGGCCGCCACGGTCGTGCCGCTCGGCCTCGGCGGATGGGGCGTGCGCGAAGGCGCGGCGGCCGCGCTGTTCGCGGGTGCGGGCATGGGGGCCGCGCACGGCGTCAGCGCGGCGGTCGCGACGGGCGCGCTCGCGCTGCTCGGGGTCCTCCCCGGCGTGCTGCCGCTGGTGGTCGCGCACCGGCGCGGGCGGGCGGCGCGATGAGCGAGGCGCCCTACACGGTGCTCAGCTGCTGCATCTCGCTCGACGGCTACCTCGACGACGCCGCGCCCGAGCCGCTGCAGCTGTCGAACCCGGACGACTTCGCCCGCGTGGACGAGCTGCGCGCCGGCGCGGATGCGGTGCTCGTCGGCGCACGCACGATCAGGACGGACGATCCGCGGCTGCTCATCAAGTCGGCGGCGCTCCGCGCCCGGCGGATCGCCGAGGGGCGTTCGGAGCATCCGCTGAAGGTGACGATCACCGGGGACGGCGGCCTGGATCCCGCCGCGCGGTTCTTCACGACGGGCGATGCGGACAGGGTCGTCTACGCCGCGCACCGCAGCGTCGCCGCCGTGCGGACGCGACTGGGTCGCCGCGCGACCGTGGTCGACGCCGGGGGCACCCCCTCGATGCGGACGGTGGCCGAGGACCTGGCCACGCGGGGCGTCGGCCGACTCGTGGTCGAGGGCGGCGGGACGGTGCTGACCCAGTTCCTCACCGAGGGAGTCGCGGATGAGCTGCAGCTCGCCGTCGCGCCGGTCTTCTTCGGGGACCGGCGCGGCCGCCGCTTCGTCGACGACGGCCGCTTCCCCTGGTCGGGCGGCCGGAGGGCGACGCTGCTCGAGAGCCGTCCGGTGGGCGACGACGTCGTGCTGCTCCGGTACGCGCTGTCCGCGCGGTGCCGGACCGACGAGGCCGCCTCACGATCGAGAGGTCACGACGCAGCCGGCGGATGAGGCGCCGCTGCGCACCGGAGCGGTCCCCCACCTGGGGTCGATCGCTGCCGAGTCTCCGTGCGGCACGACAGCGGCCGGTGAGCGGGCCCCGGACCGCCTGAGCGGACCCGCGCAGCCTGATTGCTGATCCGCTCATTCCAAGTGCACGGATCGTTGCCGCCCCCTCACCCGCCCCCTAGCGTCCCCGCATCGGGTGAGGGTCCGCCTCCTGATCAGGATGAGCGGCGGGGAGCCTCACCGCGGCACCCGGCGACGTGGCTGGGCGGGCGCCCGTCGAGGGACGTCCCGAAGACCGACGCGAGGACGTACATGACCATCGATCTTCAGCACCTCGAGCTCCGCGACTTCCGCCCGAAGGCGATGGTCCGCCTCCCGGAGCACCTCGTCCCCAGATCACCCGCCCCGGTGATCGACGTGCACAACCACCTGGGCCGATTCCACACCGGGCACTGGCGGGTGACGGACATCCCCGCCCTCCTCGCCCTGATGGACGAGGTCAACGTCGAGAGCATCGTGAACCTCGACGGGATGTGGGGCGACGAGCTCGAGGCGAACCTCGACCGCTACGACCGGGCGCAGCCCGGCCGGTTCATCACGTTCTGCCGCGCGGACTGGAAGGACTGCGTCAACGTCGGCTGGCCGGACCGCATCGCCGCCTCCGTCGCGGACAGCGCGTCCCGGGGCGCCCGCGGCATCAAGCTCTGGAAGGACATCGGGCTGCGGGTGCGCGACGAGCACGACGCGCTCGTGTTCCTCGACGACGAGCGGCTGGAGCCCATGTGGGGCGCCATCGAGGCGGCCGGCTTCCCCGTGCTGGTCCACACCGCCGACCCGGCGGCGTTCTTCGAGCCGCTCGACGCGACGAACGAGCGGGTCGAGGAGCTCCTCGAGCACCCGGACTGGTACTTCGCCGGCGACGAGTTCCCGCCGCTCAGCCGCCTCCTCGACGCGCTCGAGCACACCGTGGCCGCGCCTCCGGGCATCACCTTCATCGGCGCCCACGTCGGCTGCTACGCGGAGGACCTCGATTGGGTGCAGCGGATGCTCGGCGCCTACCCGAACTTCAACGTGGACATCGCCGCGCGCATCGCCGAGCTCGGCCGCCAGCCGCGCCGCACCAAGCGCCTCATCGACCAGCACCCCGACCGGGTGATGCTCGGCACCGACGTCTCGCCTCCCACGGCCGAGGCGTACGCCACGTACTTCCGCTTCCTCGCCACCGACGACGAGTACTTCCCGTACTCGGACGAGGAGCCCGCTGAGAGCGGGCGCTGGCGCATCTCCGCACTCGATCTCACCGACGACCAGTACGCGGCCGTCGTGGGCGGCAACGCCCGCGCCGTCCTCGGACGCTGACACGCACACGCACACGCACCGAACACACGCACACACCAGGAGCACACACCGCATGAACCTGCATCCCTTCACCCGACGACGCGGTCGCAAGGCCGCCGTCGCCGCGCTGGCCGCGGCCGCCGGCATCTCCCTCGCCCTGACCGGCTGCTCCGGCGGCTCGGGCTCCAGCGGTGACCCGAACGCCAAGGCGACCGTCACCTACGGCGTCTGGGACGTCGGTCAGGCGGTCGTGATGAAGCAGCTCGCCGCGGAGTTCCACAAGCAGAACCCGAACATCACCGTGCAGGTCCAGGTCACCCCGTGGGACTCGTACTGGACGAAGCTGAAGACCGCGGCGACCGGAGGCAGCGCGCCCGACGTCTTCTGGATGAACGACGCCAACTTCGAGCAGTACGCGAACGGCGGTGCGATCAAGGACCTCCAGCCCATGGTCGACAAGTCCGACATCAAGATGAGCAACTACGTGGAGGCGCAGGCGAAGGCCTACACCTACAACGGACACGTCTACGGCATCCCGAAGGACGTCGACGCGATCGGCCTCTGGTACAACAAGAAGCTCTTCAAGGAGGCCGGCGTGCAGCCGCCGACGGCGAGCTGGACCGGTGACGACCTCCTGGCCGCGGCGCAGAAGCTGACGAACAAGGCGAAGGGCGTCTACGGGATCGCGGCCCAGAACACGGGGCAGCAGAGCTACTACAACACCATCCCGCAGGAGGGTGGCACCGTCATCTCGGCCGACAAGACCAAGTCGGGCCTGGACAGCCCCGAGGCGATCAAGGGCATCCAGTTCTGGACCGACATGATCACCAAGTACCACGTGTCCCCCACCCTGCAGGCGCAGACCGACACGGCGGCGGACAACATGTTCGAGTCGGGCAAGATCGCGATGATCTACGAGGGCTCCTGGGGCGCGGCGGAGTTCGCCGGCGTGCCGTACACGAAGGCCAACGCCGACGTCGTGCCGCTGCCGAAGCTCGCGCAGGCGGGTGGCGTCTCCAACGGTCTCGCCAACGTGATGTCGGCGAAGACCCAGCACCCGGACCAGGCGTGGAAGTGGCTCGCGTTCCTCGGCAGCAAGCGCGCCGCGGACGTGCAAGCCCAGTCCGGCATCGTCATCCCGGCCTACAACGGCACGGCGGAGGAGTGGTCGAAGTCGCCGCTGTCGAAGTTCTACAACCTGCAGGCGTTCGCCGACCAGTTGAAGGTGTCCACCGCCTACCCGTCGTCGCAGAACACCGCGGCCTGGTCCGACGCGATCGCCACCGAGCTGAACAAGGCGTACACCGGTGACGAGACGGCGGCGCAGGCGGCGAAGAACGCCGCGGCCATCATGAACAAGGCGCTGGCGGCAGAGAAGCACTGATGTCCGCTCCGACCACGGCGGCCGAACGACCGGCCGTCCCACGGGTCCCGACCCCGGATGCCCGGGTCCGGGGCCGGTGCAACAAAAGCCAGCGCCCGGGGGGCCAAGTGTGGGGGAAAAAACAAAAAAACCCCCCCGCCAATTGGGTGTTGGACCACAACAAAA
>JBQCCU010000511.1:0-17412 GCA_051961935.1 Amnibacterium sp.
GCCATTTTGCGCGCACCCGGCGCCCGGGGGCGCTAAAACGGAAGCACCGGGTGGGGCCGCGCGGAGCGGGTGCGGCGGAGTGGGGGCACCGGGAGCCGCGGTGCGCTAATACGGGAGCACCCGCCCGGTCAGGCCTCGTCCTCCCCCATGCGCTCGAGGGCCCGCACCGCGTGCTCCGCGAAGCGGGCGAGCGCGCGGCGGAGCCCGTCCGCCTCCTCCGGCGTCCAGCCGGCGAGCACCGTGCGGTTCGTCTGCTCGGCCGTCGCGGCGATGCGATCGCCGATCGCCCTGCCCGCGTCGGTGAGCGCCACGAGCACGCTGCGCTGGTCCGTCGCGGAGGGCACCCTGGTGACGAGGCCCGCCTGCTCGAGCTTCAGCACGAGCTTGCTCACGTGCGCGCGCTGGAAGCCGAGGGTCGCCGCGAGGTCCGAGGGCCGCAGCGCGCCGCGGTACACGAGCTGGTTCACGACGAGGAACATCGGCAGGTCGTCGACGGGGAAGCCGACCTCGCGCATGACCCGCTGGCGCACCGGCACGCTGTCCGCCCAGTGCACGATCGCGGTCAGGGAGTTGCGCAGGTCGAGCGGATCGGGCGGGACGAGCGGGCCGAGCACCGCGCTCACGGCACGGCCCGCTCCTGCAGCAGCCGCACCGGGCCGAGCAGGCCGTGGTCCCGCACGACCGTCGTGTGGACGGTGCGCTCCCCGGTCATCAGGCTCACGATGATGTCCTCGAGGTCGTCGTAGTAGCCGCGGGCGCGCAAGCGGTTGTTGAGCGAGCTCGCGACGCGCACCACGATCCGATTCTCCCCGGCGCTGAGCCGCCGGGTCACGTCGACGACCGGCGCGGACGTGTCGAAGCCGAGCGGCTCCCCGTCGTTCACGACGACCGACCCGAGACCGCCGGCCGTCGAGCCGAGGTCGAGCAGCAGCCGGCAGTCGGGCACGTCGCGGAGGGTCAGGGTGGTGCGGTACTCGCCGATGCCGGACACCTCCGGGCCGACCCCGGGCAGCTCGCGCCAGGGCAGGAGCTCGGCCTCGCCGACCGGGATCGAGGTGACGGCCGTGGTCGGGCGCACCTCGCGGGTCACGTAGCCGAGGCCGCGGTCCTCCTCGATCACCTCGTCCTCGCCCGCATCCCAGCTCTCGACGGTGATCGCCCAGTCGCCGACCTCGGCGGCGACGGTGCGCTCGAACCGCGCCGACGGCGACGGCGCGGCGCCCCGGTCGAGCACCACGAGCGCGGTCTCCCCCGGCCGCAGCTCGAGGGTGACGACCGTGCGGCCGTCCTCGACGGTGGCCGCCGGATGGGGCATGACGGTCCCGCTGTGGACGTCGACCCGGTGCGCGGCGCCCGCTCCGGTCAGCGCGATCCGGACGGTCGTGGGCGCATCCGTCTCGTACAGGTACTGGTACGCGTAGAGGTGGAGCAGGTCCCCGTCCTCGCGCAGGTGCGTGAGCACGGTCGGATCCGGCTCGGCGAACTCGGCGCGGCCGGCCACGCCGAGCGCGCGCAGGGCCGCCAGCGCGTCACCGGGGTCGCCGACCCGGGCGACGGTCGGCAGCTCGAGCAGGGCCGCCACGGTGGCGGCGAGCTCGTCATCGCGGCCGTCGAGGCCCTGGGTCCGGGACGCGGCCCGCTGGTTGCGGTGGTAGCGCCGCTCGTGCAGCAGCTCCAGCTCGCTCGTCCCGTCGACGAGCAGCACCTTCAGCCCCCGCCGCGCCTCGTCGAGGAGCTTCCGGGCGACATCCGGATCGAGCGCGTCCTGGTAGACGAGGAGCGCCTGGTACCCGGGGCCGTCCGGCTGCACCACCCCGTCCTCGAAGCGCACGGCCTCGTGCAGCAGCAGGGTGCCGTCGAGGAACTCGTAGGTCCACCCCGCGTCCTGGAGGCCGAGGTCCGGCCACCAGTGGTTCTGCCGGTCGCGCATCCACCGGGTCCCGTAGGCCTCCTCGTCCGGCATCCGCGCGCCGTCCTCGCCGAGAAAGGCCGTGCCGGACATGTTGTCGACGAAGTGGTCGGTGCGGAGGATGCCGACGTCGATGCGCGGGCGGCCCTGCCGGAGCACGTGCTGGAGCCGGCCGAGTGCCCGGGTCCAGAGCGGATAGAACTCGCTCGCGGGCTGCCGGGTGTCGAACCGCTCGGAGAACAGCGGCCACATGCCCTCGTGGCCGGGCCACTCGGTGACCCCCTCGGCGCCGGCGGGGCTCGCCCAGCCGTGCAGCACCGTCTTGGTGATGCCGGCGGCGAGCTGCGTCGCGATGATCTGGTCGTAGAACCGGTGGTCGAGCATGTGGTTGCGGGTCGTCGCCCCGGTCTCCGAGGAGTACTGCTTGCCGAACAGGTGCGCCGGCCCGGCCATCAGGCGGTAGGCGTCGATCTGCGCGCCGAACTCCAGCGACTCGGTCTCGATGCCGTCCACCTCGGGGCCGGGTCGCGTCAGCTCGAAGGGCAGCCCGTAGCTGATCTCCGACCGCAGCCCCATCCCGCGGCTGTGCAGGAACGCGGCGAACGGACGCAGCATGTGCTCGATGTACAGGTCCGTGAGGGTGCGCGCGTAGTCGAAGCGCACGCGGCGCACGTCGAGGGCGTGGGCGTCGTCGGGCTCGGAGTGGTACGTCGTGCTGGACGCCATGAGCAGCACGCTCCGGCAGAGGAACGGCAGCCAGGGCGTCACGTCGTAGCCGCGGCGGCGGCGGAACTCCTCGGCGACGGTGCGACCCCAGAAGATGTTCGCCGCGCCGAACGTCGAGAGCTCGAGCGAGTCCATGTACATCTGCACCCGCGGGTTCCGGGCGATCCGGGCCCGCAGCTCGGGGGTGAGGACCACGGTGTCCCAGTAGTCGATGACCGCTTCGGCGCCCTCGGGGTCGAGGTAGTTCACGGTGTGGTTGACGGACACGGACGGGGAGGCCGTCTGCCCGGTGCCGTGCATCCAGAACACGAACAGCCGCCAGCGGCCCTCGTCCGGCGCCGTCCACTCGAGGGCGTCGTCGCGCACCGAGGGCGTGACGTCGACCACGGAGTCGACGTCGAGCACCGGCGTCCCGTCCCGCTCCCCCGTCACGCGAGCGGCGACGACCGCGACGAGCGCCTGCTCGCGGATCGTGCCGCGCTCACCGGGCAGGCCGGCGTGCCGCACCGGCGCCGTGAGATCGATCCGCGGGAGGGCGCCCGACCGCGAGGCGCCGGCCTCCAGGTCCTCCGTGACGACGTCGAGCTCCTTCGCGGCGGCCGGGGAGTCCGGATCGATCGTGGGCAGGTTCGCGTTCGACCAGTTCGTGCCGGAGGTGAAGCTGACGGCCATGCCGCGCCGGGTCAGCTCCTCCACGACGACCTGGGAGTCGTGCACCCACTCCTCGGATCCCCACCCGTAGCGGCCGTGATCCACGGCCCCCTCGTCCATGGCGAGGAACTCCATGCCGCCGAACCCGAGTCGGTGCGCCGCGTCGATCTCCCGGCGCAGGGTGGCGTCCGTGTGCAGCCCCTCCGCGAGCCACCACCGCACCTCCGGCCTGGCCTCGAGCGGGGGTTCGGCGACGGCGCGGCGGAACGCGTCGGGGATCATGGCGTCTCCTTCGACTTGATGTCCTGAGGACATCAACCTACGGCCGCCCACGGGGAACGACAAGGCGGTTCCCCAGCGAATTCCATGCCTCCGCGCAACCATTGGTCCAGGACAAGGACTGGAGGAGGTCATGACCGCCACGAGGACGATCGATGTCACGCTGCTCACCCCGACGCCGGGGGCGAGCTCGGCGGAGCGGGTGCGGATCCCGGCGGAGGAGGGGGCGCTCCCGCCCCGGTTCCTCGAGGATCCGACGCCGACGAGGCACGGACGGTGGCGGCTCGTGGAGACCGACGCGACGGGGCCGATCTACCAGCTGATGGCGCCGAACCCGCACGTGAACGCCCCCTGAGCCGGCGCCGGCCGGGCGCGCGGGCGGTTCGTCCGCGCACGGGTGCATTGCCGGGCGAGGCGCCAACCCGCGGGGGGGGCGCCTCGCGCGCTCGCGTCCGATCCGGAAGGTGCGCCATGGTCCCGGTCCGCGTACTCGGTCTCGCCGTCGACGTCCGGATGCAGCCGGTCGTCCTCCTCACGCCCCTCGACAACCCGCCGGGGCCCCGCACCCTCGTGCCGATCTGGATCGGCTCGCAGGAGGCCACCTCGATCTCCATCGCCGTCTCCGGCACCGAGCCGCCCCGGCCGCTGTCGCACGACCTCATGCAGCGACTGCTCACCGTCGTCGGCGCGACGGTCGACCGCGTCGAGGTGACCCGGCTCGAGGAGGGCACGTTCTACGCGGAGCTCGGCATCACGACGCCCTCGGGCCACGCGACCATCGACTGCCGGCCGTCGGACGCGATCGCGCTCGCCTCCCGGGTCGGCGCCCCGCTGTTCGTCGCCGAATCCGTGCTCGAGGACGCCGGCATCCCCGAGGACGAGACCGAGTCGATCGAGGACGAGGACGAGAACGCGGAGGAGAAGGTGGAGGAGTTCCGCCGGTTCCTCGACCGCGTCGACCCGGAGGACTTCCAGGGCTGAGCCGCCCCGGGTGCGCCGCCGCGCGGCCGTCCTTGCACTCGCGCAGATTCCAGGGCAGCGTGAGCGGGTGCGGCGCGGGGAGGGCGGGACGGGACCGCGCCCGTCCCGGACCCGGGGCTCGCTGCTGCTCCGCAGCATCCGATCGCGGCGACGCCTCTACGCCGCCACGATCCTGGCGGCGATGCTCACCGTCGCCGCGGCCGCCCTGGGCCCGATCTTCGCACGGGCTGCGGCGGAGTCGACCCTCCGGGACGTGCTCCTGCAGGCCGACGCGCAGGCGACCGGTCTGCACCTCGCGGCGGTCTCCGACAACGGCTCGCCGGTCACGCCCCTCGCCGACTTCGACACCCTGAGCACCCAGGCGCCGAAGCCGGGCAGCATCCGCGGCTATCCGACCGCCTGGTCGGTGCTGCGGTACGGCGACGAGGTGGTCGTCTCCGCGGCGGCGGGGAAGCAGCCGACCGGCCTCGTCTGGCGGACGGACGCCTGCCGCCACATGACGATCTCGGCCGGGCGCTGCCCGACTGCCGCCGGGGAGACGATGATCTCCGCCCGCACGGTGACGGCAGGCGGCCCCGGCTGGCGGCTCGGCGCGAGCGTGCGGACGGCTGCCGGACCGCTGAAGGTCGTGGGCGTCTACCGGCCGCGCGACCTGGAGGACCCCTACTGGTTCGGCGTGAACTACTTCCAGGCGGGCATCACGCCGAAGGGCGACCTCGCCGTCGACTCCCTCTTCGTCGCCCACCCCACCATGGAGCGACTGCCGCCGGGCGCCGAGGTGACGGCGGCGATCGACTACCCGCTCGACGCCTCCCACATCCGCCTGGCCGACGTGCCGCGGCTGCGCGCGGCCGTCGCCCACCTGAGGACGCAGGACGGGCCGATCAGCTCGATCGTGCTCAGCACCGACCCCCCCGACGTGCTCGCGTCGGCCGCGCACCAGCAGCAGCTCGTCGACACGGGCACCGTGCTCGTCACGCTCCAGCTCACGGCGCTCGGCTGGCTCGTCCTCTTCCTGATCCTCGCCGACCTCGCGGAGGCGCGCGGCGCCGAGATCGCGCTCGCCAAGCTGCGCGGGCAGTCCCGCTCCGCGGTCGTCCGCTTCGGGCTCGCGGAACCCCTCGTCGTGCTGCTCGCCGCCCTGCCGCTCGGGCTCGTGCTCGGCGGCCTCGCCGCGCTCGCGATCGGCGCGGCGGTGCTGCTGCCCGGCACGCCCGTCGTCCCCACCTGGAGCGCGATCGGCACCGCCCTGCTCGCCTTCGCCGGCGCGCTGGCCGGCTCCGTGGTGGCGGGGGTCCGGGTGCTGCGCCGACCGGTGGTGGAGCAGTGGCGGCGCACGGCGCCGCGGCGCACGCCCGTCGCGGTCGTGGTCGTCGAGCTGCTCGTGGCCGCCGCCGCGATCGCCGGACTCGTGCGGCTGCGGACGGAGACCGGCGCCGACGGCGGCACCGCGGCGCTGCTCGCCCCGGCGCTGCTGGTGATCGCGGTCGCCCTCGTCGGCGTCCGGGTGATGCCGCTCGTGGTCCGGCTCGCGCTGCCGCCGACGCGCTCGTCCCGGCGGATCGGGCTGTTCCTCGCGACCCGCCAGGTGGCGAGGCGGCCGGCGGCCACCCGGCTGGCCACGCTCATGGCGGTCGCCGTCGGCCTCGCGGCCTTCGCGGTCGGGGGCGAGTCCGCCGCGGCGCTGAACCGCACGGCGCGCGCCGACGGCGAGCTCGGGGCGTCCCGGGTGGTGTCGGTCGGCTACGACGGCGAGACCGACCCGGTCAGCGCCGTGCGCGCCGCCGACCCCGACGGCCGATGGGCGATGGCCGCCGCGACGTGGCTGCCGGACGGCGGCGACACCGTGGTCGGGACGGTGCTCGGGGTCGACACCCCGCGGCTTCCGCGCGTCGCGCTCCCGGTCGCGGGCGGCCTGCCCGTGTCGGGGCTGGCGCGTGCCGTCACGAGCGGGCGCGTGCCCGCGCTCGTGATCCGGGCGACCCGGCTCACGGCTCGCGTGACGGCCCGCGATCTCCACGGCGTCGCGCCATCGGTCGAGCTCGACCTCCGCTCCCGCCGGGGCGCGGACATCGCGGCGACCGCCGAGCCGCTGCGGGCGGGGACGCACGACTACGGCGTGGCCGTGCCGTGCGCGGCGGGCTGCACCTTCATCGGCGTGAGCTGGGTGCGGCCCGTCTCGACCTTCGATCCGCTGAGCGGCGTCGCCACGCTCTCCGCCCTCACGGCGACGAGCGGCACGACGACCCGCCCCGTCGCCGCCCGGCTCACGGATCCCTCCGCCTGGCGCGCGGCCGCGCCGGTCAGCGAGGCGAAGGACCGGGTCACGGTGTCGTCCGCGGGCGTCACGGACCGCTTCTCCTCCGACAGCGGCTACGGCGGCATCGCCTACGCCTCCGTGCCGGCGGTGCTGCCGATGGTGGCCGCCCCGCGTGGGCTCGGCACCGGCGCGCTCGCCTCAGCCGGGCAGATGGTCGACGAGTTCGGCACGACGGCCGACGTGCGCGCGGTCGCGAACAGCGCGGTGCTCCCGTCGGTGCTGGACGCCGGGGTGCTGATGGACGTCTCCGACCTGGACGGGACGCTGCCCGACTTCGTGAACGAGGCGACGTGGCAGGTGTGGCTGTCGTCCGCGGCGCCGCCGGACGCCCTGCAGCGGCTCGCCCACGCGGGCCTGTACGTCGGCACGGTCCACACCACCGCGGAGCGGCGGGCCGAGCTCGCCAGGCAGGGGCCCGCCCTGTCGTTCCTGCTGCTGCTCGTCTCCGCCGTCGCCGGGGCGGTGCTCGCGGCGCTCGGCACGGCCGTCGCGATCAGCGCCGCATCCCGGCGCCGCTCGTACGAGCTGGCCGCGACGCGGGTGCTCGGCGTCGGCGATCGTCAGCTCTGGTCGGCCGCCGCGGGCGAGCAGGCGCTGCTGCTCGGCACGGCGGCGCTGCTCGGCATCCCGGGCGGCGTCGCCGCGGCGCTGCTCGCGCTGCCGATCCTCCCCGAGTTCGCCGACCCGACCCCGATCGCGCTGACCTTCGCGCCGCAGCCGCTGCCGGTCGCCGCGTTCACCGCGGCCTTCCTGCTCCTGCTCGCCGCGACGGCGCTCGTCGGCGCCTCGGCGGTCGTCCGCGCAGCGCGGCCCACCCGCCTGCGGGAGGCGGAGGAATGAGGCGCCACACGCTCCGGGTCGAGGGCCTCACCCACACGTACCGCGCCGCCGGCGAGCAGACCGACGCGCTCCGCGACGTGAGCTTCACGCTCGCTCCCGGCACGGCCGCCGCGGTCATGGGCCCGTCCGGATCGGGCAAGTCGACCCTCGCCCTGATCCTCGCCGGGCTGCAGCGGCCCACATCCGGCCGTGTGCTGCTCGGCGACACCGACCTCACCGCGCTGCCGGAGCCGGCGCTGCTCGACGTGCGCAGCCTGCACATCGCCGCCATCGTGCAGCGGCCCGACCGGAACCTGCTCGGCTACGGCACCGCCCTCGACAACCTGCTGTTCGCGCAGCGCGGCGCCCGGCGGCGGCACCGCGTCGACCTGCCGGACCCGGCGGCGCTGCTGACCGACCTCGGGCTCGGCCGGATCATCGATCGCGCCGCCGACCGGCTCTCCGGCGGCGAGCGTCAGCGGCTCGCCCTCGCCGCCGGCCTCGCGGTCGCGCCGGACGTGCTGATCGCCGACGAGCCCACGAGCCAGCTCGACGCGGGGCACGTCGACGCGGTGGTCGACATGCTCGCGCAGGCCGCCGACGACGGCGTGACGGTGATCGCGATCACCCACGACGAGCGGGTCGCCGCACGGATGGGCACGGTCCTCACGCTGCACGAGGGGCGGCTCGTCCCGTGACCGGCGCCCCGATCGTGCTCGACGCCGTGACCGTCCGGCGCGGCGGCCAGACCATCCTCGACTCGGTGTCGTTCGAGGTGCCCGCCGGGCGCTCCACGGCCGTCCTCGGGCCGTCGGGCACCGGCAAGAGCACCCTGCTCGCGCTCGTCGCCCGCCTCGACCGTCCCGACTCCGGCAGCGTCGAGAACCCGTTCCCGCCGGGCGCGATCGGCCTCGTGCTGCAGGCCTACGGCCTCGTGAACCTGCTCACCGCGGCCGAGAACGTCGAGCTGGCGCTGCAGGCCAGGGGGCTCGGCAGGCGGGAGGTGCGGCAGCGGGCCGCGGCGGCCCTCGCGCGGTTCGGGCTGACGGCCGTGGCGGACCAGCAGATCGAGACGCTCTCGGGCGGCCAGCAGCAGCGGGTCGCCGTCGCGCGGGCCCTGGTCGTCGAGCCGGCCCTGGTGATCGCGGACGAGTTCACCTCGGAGCTCGACCCGGTCACCCGCGACGCGGTGACGGCGGACGTGCTCGGCCTCACCGCGACGGGCACGACCGTCGTCGTCGCGACGCACGACCCGGCGATCGCCGCCCGGTGCGACCGCGCCGTCCGCCTCGGCTGAGCGCCCTGCGACGCGAGCGGAGGCGGGGGGCGGCGGGGTCAGGCGGCCGGGTCGAGGGCGCGGGCGGCGGACTCGGCGGCCACCCACGCGAGCATCGCGCACTTCACCCTGGCGGGGTAGCGCGAGACGCCGCCGAGCGCGATCGCGTCGCCGAGCAGCGCCTCGTCGGGCTCGATGCGGCCCCTCGAGCGCATGGCGGTGCGGAACGCCTCGATCCGCTCGTGGAGCTCGACCACGGTGAGCCCCGCCGCCACGTCGGTCAGGATCGAGGCGGAGGCCTGCGAGATCGCGCAGCCGTCCCCGGTCCAGCGGACGGAGCGGATCCGCTCACCCTCCAGATGCAGCTCCAGCGTGATCTCGTCGCCGCACGTCGGGTTCACCTCGTGGGCGGAGGCGTCCGCCGCGTCCTCGAGCCCCTTGCCGCGCGGGTAGCGCGCGAGGTCGAGGATCAGCTCCTGGTAGAGGGATCCCATCGCGTCGCTCATGCGCGCCGCCCGAAGAAGCGCACGGCGGCCGCGACGCCGTCGACCAGCGCGTCGAGGTCGGACTGCGTGGTGTAGAGGTAGCCGCTCGCCCGGGTGGAGGCGGCGACCCCCAGACGCCGGTGGAGGGGCTGGGCGCAGTGGTGGCCGACGCGCACCGCGATGCCGCGGTCGTCGAGGAACTGGCCGACGTCGTGCGCGTGCACCCCGTCCACCACGAAGCTCGCGAGGCCCACCCGAGGCGCGGGCGGCACCGGCCCGAGCACCCGGACGCCGTCGATCGCGGCGAGGCGGGCGGCGAGCTGCGCGCCCATCGCGGCCTCGTGCCCGGCGATGCGGTCCATCCCGACGCCCTGCAGGTAGTCGACGGCGGCCGCCAGGGCGACGGCCTGCGCCACCGGCTGCGTGCCCGCCTCGAACCGCTGCGGGGCCGGCAGGTACTCCGCCCGCTCCATCGTCACCGAGGTGATCATCGACCCGCCGGTGAGGAACGGCGGCAGCGCGTTCAGCAGGGCACGGCGTCCGTAGAGCGCGCCGATGCCGGTCGGGCCGAGCATCTTGTGCCCGGAGAACGCGGCGAAGTCGACGGCGAGCGCCCGGACGTCCACCGGGAGGTGGGGCACGGACTGGCAGGCGTCGAGCACGGTGATCGCGCCCACCGCCTCCGCGAGCGCCACGAGGCGCGCGACCGGCGCGACGCCGCCGGTGACGTTCGACACGTGCGAGAACGCCACGATCCGGGTGCGCGCGCCGATCAGGCGCTCCGCCTCGTCCATGCGCAGGGCGCCGTCGTCGTCGACCGGCACGAAGCGCAGCAGGGCACCCGTGCGCGCGGCGAGCTCCTGCCACGGGATCAGGTTCGCGTGATGCTCGAGCTCCGTGACGAGGATCTCGTCGCCGGCCGCCAGGCGGAACCGCTCGGCCTTCGCACCCCCGCGGCTCGCGGACGCGTTGCCGATCGCGTACGCGAGGAGGTTCAGCGCCGCGGTCGCGTTCGAGGTCCAGACGAGCTCGTCCTCCTCCGCGCCGACGAAGGCCGCGACGGTCGCGCGCGCGTCCTCGAAGCGGATGGTGGCCTCCCCCGCGAGCCGGTGGGCGCCGCGGTGCACCGCCGCGTTCTCCCGCTCGAGGAACCGGCGCTCCGCGTCGAGCACGGCCCGGGGCTTCTGGCTCGTCGCGCCGGAGTCGAGGTAGACGAGGCCGTCGGTGCCCTCGAGCAGCGGGAAGTCGGCCTTCAGGGCACGGGCCTCGGCGTCACTGAGCGCGGTGGTCTGCGGTTCCGCGAGCGCGTTCGGCATCCGATCAGGGTACGTCCGTCCGCCCGGCCCGCTGCGCCGTCCAGCAGCCCTGCCATCGGCCGTGCGGGGCGGCGACCTCGGGGAACCCGCGGCGCTTCTCCCCCGGGAAACATCGCCCGATCTTCTCCCGCCCTCCCCCGAGAAGGGAGCCCGTGCGGGGCCGACCATGGCAGGAGAGCCGCGTCCTGGAGGACACCATGCCCCTGCACCGATCGACCTCTCCCGTCAGCGGCGGCGCCGTCGCCGTCCCGCTTCCCGCACCGCCGTGCCCCGAGTGCGCCGTCGAGCTCCTCGCCGTGGGCACCGGGCGCCACCGGTACTGGACGTGCCACTGGTGCGGCATCACCATGCCGCTGACCTGACGCGCTATCCGACCGGGTAGCTCACGAACGCGAACCGCGTCCCCGCGGGGTCCCACCCGTTCACGTTCAGCGTGCCCTGCCCGCCGCGCACCGACGCGATCGTGACGGCCTCCGCCCAGCGGTCGTCCGCCACGAGCCTCACCTCCACGTCCCGGTCCGCCGGATGCCCGGTGGTGCCGGGCGGGTAGGCGAGGTAGTAGGCGAAGGGGCCGACGGGGGCCGGGTGCGGGAACCAGTTGACGCGGTCGTCGGCCGTCAGCTGCTCGATGCCGCCGCCGTCGGGCCGGACGCGCGCGATCTGCGCGTGCCCGTCGAACCGCTCGGTGTTGAAGTAGAGCCAGGCGCCGTCCGGCGAGTACTCGCACCCGTCCGCGGGCGCGTCGTCGTCGGTCACCTGCGTCAGCCCGCTCCCGTCCGCCCCGATGGTGAAGACGTTCGCTCTGGCGGTCGCGAAGTCGCCCGCCGCACCGGAGGAGGGCTCGAGCCCGATGAACGCGAGTCGGCGCCCGTCGGGCGAGACGCCGTGCAGGAAGTGCATCAGCCCGGGCCGGTCCTCCGGGCCGCCGGTGACCCGGATCGCCCTCCCGCCGTCGAGCGGGACCCGGTAGAGGTGCCAGTCGTTCGCGGAGGCGAACACGTGCCGCCCGTCGGGGTCGAGGACGTGGTCGTTGTTGAACGGCGGATGCCCGGTGGTCGGGACCCGCTCGAGCACCGGATCGTCGACGGGAAGCCGCCAGAGGTCGCCGTCGGCGTTCAGCAGGAGGGCGGTGCCGTCGAGCGTCCAGTTCGGCGCCTCGACGAGCACGGTGTCGGACGACCAGCGCTCGCGGACCGTTCCCCTCGTATCGGCGATGTGCACGACGGAGCGCTGGCCGGGGGCGAGCACCCGGCCACGGGCGACGGGTTCGCGATCTGCGGTCATCCCGCCATCGTCGCACCCGCCCGGTAGCGTCCCCGGGTGACCGCGATCCCCACCACCGCTCCCGCCGGGCGTCGCGCCTGGCGGCTGTCGCTCGCGGGCACCCTCGTCTCGTCGCTCGGCGGCGGTCTCACCCTGCCGTTCCTGCTCGTCTACCTGCACAGCATCCGCCAGGTGCCGCTGCCGGTCGCCGGCGTGGTCGTCGCGGTCTCGGCGGTGGTCGGCATGGTCGCGACCACCGGTGGCGGCCCGCTCGGCGACCGCATCGGCCTCGGCCGCACCGTCGTCGTCGGACTCGTGGCGCAGGCGACGGGCACGGCGCTGCTCGCCGTCGGCGGCGGCCTCGCCGAGGCGACGGTGGCGGTCTCGGTGATCGCGGCGGGCAACGGCATCGCGTGGCCCGCCCTGAACGGGCTCATCGCCGGCCAGCTGCCGCTCGCCGAGCAGCCGCGGGCGTACGCGCTCCGGTTCGGGGTGCTGAACGCCGGACTCGGGATCGGGGGCCTCGCCTCCGGCTGGATCGTCTCGCTGCAGAACCCCGCGAGCTTCCAGCTCATCTACGGGATCGACGCGAGCACGACGGCGCTGTTCGCCCTGCTCGTCGTGGTCGGGATGCGTCGCACCCCCGGCTTCCGCGCCGACCCCGCGCATCCGCACCACGACGGCGACGGGCCACGGCAGCCGCGCGGCTACCGGGCGGTGCTCGCCGACCGCGCGTTCGTCGGCTACCTGAGCTGCGCGCTGGCCCTTGGCGTGTTCGGATACGCGCAGCTGAACGGCCCGTGGGCGGCCTTCGCCACGCTCGTCGGCCACGCGACGCCACGGGTCGTCGGGATCGGGTTCGCGGTGAACACGGCCGCGATCGTCGTGTCCCAGCTCGCGGTCGTCCGGCTCACCCGCACCTGGCGCCGCACCCGCCAGCTCGCCCTGACCGCGGCCCTCTGGGCGCTCGCCTGGGCCGCAACGGGCCTCGCGACCGTGCCGGCGCTCCGCGGGCTCCCGGCCGCCCTCGTCCTGGTGCTCGCGCTCGGTGTCTTCGGGCTCGGCGAGACGTTCCTCTGCCCGGTGTCCGGGGCCATGCCGAACGTGCTCGCGCCGCCGCACCTCCGCGCCCGCTACAACGCGCTCGCCGCGACGACGTGGCCGCTCGGCGGCCTCATCGGCCCGCCCGTCGCCGGCCTGCTGCTCGGCGGCCCCGCGCCGCTCGGCTGGGTGGTGCTGATCACCGCCGGCACCGCGGCCACCGCGGTGGGCGGGCTCGTGCTCGGCCGCTTCCTGCCCGCGCGCGCGGACGAAGCGCCAGCGGCCTGACGCACCCATCCGGGTCCCGCCGTGTCCCGGAAGGCTCGGAGGCGGCCGCCCTAGCGTGAGGCCCGACCGGAACGAAGGAGATCGCCGGATGACCGACACCACCACCCTCGAGTCCCTCAGCATCGGGCGCCCCGACCCGCTGCCCATCCCGGAAGGGGCGACGCCGGAGGTCCGCGAGATCGTCGAGGGCATCTACGGCGACGGGATCATCGCGAAGAAGGGCGCGTTCTCGCGCGAGTGGGCGCGGGACATGGCCGAGGACATCTACCGGGCCTTCCACGCCGCCCTCGCCCGGCCGCGCGGCGCGGTCGGCCGCGGCCGCCGCCGCTTCTACGTCGAGATCCACCCGGAGCAGCTGCGCGGCTGGCTCGAGCTCGTGGACCACCCCTGGGTGCGCACCGTCAGCGAGGCGATCCTCGGACCGGACTACCAGATCGTCGAGCTCGGCTTCGACATCCCGTTCCCCGGCGCCACCGACCAGCCGTGGCACCGCGACTTCCGCATGCCGGAGGCGACGAGGAACGACAAGCGGCTCACCTCGCTCGCGTTCAACCTCACCGCGGTCGACACCACCGAGGAGATGGGGCCGTTCGAGATCGCCCCCGGCACCCAGTGGGACTTCTCGCCCGAGTTCGATCACGAGATGTTCCCGCCGAGGTCGATGTGGTCCCGCTACGAGGAGCGCGCCTCGCGCCGCTATCCGAGGATGGGCGACATCTCCGCCCGGAGCGCCCTCACCATCCATCACGGCACGCGGAGCATCTCCGAGGTGCCGCGGCCGGTGCTCGTGCTCGGCGTGGATGCGCCGGGGGCCGGGAACGCCGAGCACCACGACATGCAGGTGACGCACGCGTTCTTCGACTCGCTGCCGGAGCGCGTGCGGCGGCACCTCGTCTGCCCCGTCGTCGACGAGCTGACGCCCATCACCCAGAAGCACGACATCGAGGGCCTGATGATGGGCGAGGCCTGACGGCGCCCTCGCGTCGCGACTCCTGACGCTTCCCGTCGGCGGATGCGGCACGGATCGCGACGTGCGGGTATCGTCACAGAAGTTCACGCCGCCGCCCCCCGCGGCGGGCCCGCCTAGCGTGGCGGCGTGGTCCTCGTCGCGCTCCTCGTCGTCGCTGCGCTCGTCGTCGTCTCGACGGGTCTGGGGCTGCTGCTGCGGACCGGCCGGGCGCGACGGGTGGACGGGACGATGCTCGACGCCTCCCGCTTCGGGACGCCCGGCGACCGCGCGACGCTGCTGCAGCTCTCCACGCCGCTGTGCGCCCAGTGCCGCCCGACCGCGCGGCTGCTCCGTTCCGCCGCCGCAGAGCGCGCGGGCGTCGTGCACCTCGAGATCGACCTCACCGCCCACACGGTCCTCGCCGACGAGCTGGCGGTGCTGCAGACGCCGACCACCCTCCTGCTCGACGGCGCCGGCCGGATCCGGAGCCGCATCGGCGGCCGCCCGCGGCCCGACCTGCTCGCCCGTGAGCTCGACCTCCTGCTGGAGACGCCATGACCGCATCCGTCGCCCGTCCGACCGCGGCCGTCGACCCGCGCGCCCCGCGCTTCGGGGCGGCCATCACCGCCACGCTGCTGCTCGCCGACGTGTTCCTCGCCGTCGCGGGTGCCACCGTCGCCGGCGTCGTGCTGCTCGCCGCCCTCACCGCCCTCTTCGCCTGGGGTGCCCTCGCCGGCATCCGGCGGCATCCGTGGGGCGTGCTCTTCCGGCGGCTCGTGCGGCCCCACCTCGGCGCGCCCGCCGAGCTCGAGGACGCCGCCGCGCCGACCTTCGCGCAGCTCGTGGGCCTGGTCGTCACGCTCGCGGGTCTCGTCGTCGCCCTGGCGGGCGTGCCGACCGCCGCCCCCGTCGCGGCCGGGGTGGCGTTCGTCGCCGCGTTCCTGAACGCGGCCTTCGACGTCTGCCTCGGCTGCCGGCTCCACGTCCTGCTGGTGCGCGCGGGGCTGCTCGGCCGCCCCTGACAAGGTGTCCGGTATGCAAGCACCGCACCGCCGCGGCCGCAACCCCGTTGCCCCGTCCCGCCTGCCTGAGGGACCGTGGGCCCCTCGCTGAGAGGGGGTTCCCGTGTCGACCATCGCGACCGGTCCGGCCGCCCGGCCCCACCGGCACGGCGGGGTGCTCGCGGCGTTCGTGCTGCTCGGCCTGCTGGCCGGCCTGCTCGGGGCCGTCGCCGCGGGCCGGCTGACGCAGGGCCCGGGTGCGGCGGGCGCGCTCCCGTCGCCGGCCGTGGCGTCGCTGCTGACCGCGGTGCACGCGCTCGGCGGCCTGGCCGGGTGGCTGCTGCGCCGCCGGGTGACGAGTGCGCTCGTCACCCGGGGCGCGATGCTGCTCTGGTGGGCGCAGCTCGCGCTGCAGGCGCTGTGGCCGCTCGCGCTCCTCACACCCGGTGCCCCGGCCGCCTCGTGGACGGTGTCGCTGCTGCTCCTGCTGCTCGACCTCGCGACCGGCGCCGCGGCATGGACGGCTTGGTCCGTCTCCCGCCCGGCCGCGGTGCTGCTCACGCTCCTCGCGGCGGGAGAGCTCGCCGTGACGGCGGCGGCGTGGCAGCGGCTCACCCTCCAGCTGCTGGCCGGAGCCTGACGCCAGCTCGACTTCAGGGCGCGCGATCGGCCGGCGCGCACCCCCGTTCACGGCGGTCGGTCAGGCGTTCGTGCCCCCATTTCCAGGGGCTCCGCAGTCCGTGCGCATCGAACTCGAGGCCCGCTCCGTCCCGGCGGCCCTACGGTCCGAGCATGGACTTCGAAGGCGATGATCCGCCGGACTGCCCCCGCTGCCGGCGCCTGCTCCGGTGGACGGGCACCGAGCGGTACCCGTTCTGGGAATGCGCCTTCTGCGGCTTCTTCGCCCCAACCCTCTGACGCGTGCCCGGGGTCAGGCGGCGGCCACCGCCTGCTGCCGGTCGGGCCTCGAGCGGGCGAGGCCCGGGGTGAGCGCGGCGGTGACGGCGAGTGATGCGACGGCGAGGAGCCCCATCGCCTCGGCGGCGCCGGCCGGCCCGACCCCGAGCGCCGATGCGAGCAGCCCGGCGAGCAGGGCGCCGATCCCCTGCATGCCGGTCAGCCCGGTGCCGAACAGCCCGAGCACCTGGCCGCGCATCCGCCCGTCCGTGCGCGTCACGAGCCGCTCCTGCAGGGGCAGGCTCGCCGCGTAGCCGATCGAGGCGACGAAGCCGAGGCCGGCGGCGACTGCTTGCGGCGGGTGCAGCTGGAACGCGTGGTACGTCACCGCGAGCACCACCCGCAGCGGCTTCACCAGCCGCTCGCGCAGCGCGGGCGGCACGAACCGGCCCACCACCACGTCGCCGAGGAGCATGCCCGCCGCGCTCACCGCGTAGAGGTAGCCGGCGCTGCGGCCCGCGAACGGCACGAACAGCGCCTCGCAGCCCACCACGAGGCCGTTCGGCACCCAGAGCGAGAGCAGCACGGGGCGGATCACCGGGGACGCGAGCAGCGCCCGGTTGCCCCGCGTCGACCGCCGGACCGGGGCGCGGTCGACGGCGCGGGGCGGGTGATCGCCCACCCCGAAACGCACGAGCGGCACGAGGGCGATGCTCGCGACCGCCGCGATCGCGAACAGCGCCCACGGCTCGAGCACGGCGAGCAGCGCGCCGCCGACCGCGTAGCCGACGATCTGCATCCCGCCGACCGCGATGTTCATGGTCGCGCGACCGAAGACGAAGGCGCCGTCGGGGAGGATGTCCGAGACGAGGGCGAGCATGCTGCCGCCGGTCGCCGACATCGCGATCCAGGGCAGCGCGAGCAGCAGGAACCGCGCGGCCCACGGCAGCCCCGGGACCGCCTGCACCGCGTCGGCGCCGGCCATCACGGACGCCACGAGCAGCAGCGCGGAGCGGGGCCGCAGCAGGTCGGACCAGGCGCCGAGGAACCAGGACGCCGCGAGGCGCACGAGCGGACCGCCGAACAGCGCGAGCGCGGTGAGCACCGGCGACCCCGTCGCCGCGTACGTCGTCGTTCCGAGCGCGAGGCCCGACACCGCCGCGCTGGCCATGGTCAGGCACTGGGCCACGAAGAGCGTCCGGAACTCCCCG
>JBQCCU010000512.1:0-3384 GCA_051961935.1 Amnibacterium sp.
CGCATGAGCAGGCCGCCGCGCACCTGGAACGAGATGTCGAGCGTCGACTGCATCGCCGCCGACATCTCGAGGCCCTTCAGCGGCACGTAGCTGCCGTTGTAGACGACCTCGGCCATCGACGCCTGGAAGAAGAAGGTGAGGAACGAGCCCGACAGCAGGATGATCACGAAGCTGTAGAGCGAGACCTCGCCCAGCATGAACGACCAGTGGTCGGGGAAGATCTTGCGCCCGAACTCGCGGACGACGTACGAGATCCCCGTGCGCTCGTCCAGGTAGTTCGACGCCCAGCCGGTGAGCCCGCCGGACGTGCGGCGGCCGTCGGCCGGCTCCGTCCGGTCGTAGGCGAGAGGTTCAGACGTTGTAGTCACCGCGACGCTCCCAAAAGCTCGGTCCGACTGGTTCGTGGAAGTCGCTCTGCGCGACGAGGTAGCCCTCGCTGTCCACCGAGATCGGCAGCTGCGGCAGGGGGCGCTTGGCGGGACCGAAGATGACCTCGGCCTCGTGGGTGATGTCGAACTGCGACTGGTGGCACGGGCACAGCAGGTGATGCGTCTGCTGCTCGTAGAGCGCCACCGGGCAGCCGACGTGGGTGCAGATCTTCGAGTACGCGACGATGCCGTCGTAGGCCCACGACTCGCGGCCCTTCGACGGGTGCAGGTCGGCCGGGTCGAGGCGCATGAGGAGCACCGCGGCCTTCGCCTTCTCCTCGAGCATGTCGGGCGCGTCGTTCAGGCCCTCGGGGATCACGTGGAAGACGGAGCCGATCGTGACGTCCGCCGCCTTGATCGGCGTGCCGGACGGGTCGCGGGTGAGGCGCGAGCCCTTCTTCCACATCGTGTGGGAGTAAGCCTCCGCCGGCGTCCCGTTCGCCGGGGCGAGATCGCGGAACAGGAAGATCGCCGGGAACGGGAGGACCGCGATCGCCGCGATCATCGAGTTGCGGATGAGCGTGCGCCGACCGAACCCGGACTCCTGGTTCGCGAGGTCCATGATCTCGACGGCCCGCGCCCGGGTCTTCTCGTCGCCGCGGATCGCGTGCCGGATGTCGACGCCCTCGTGGTCCGCCATGAGGACCTTGCCCCAGTGGACCGCGCCGACGCCGATCGCGAGCAGGGCGAGCGACAGGCCGAGCCCGAGGAACAGGTTGTTCAGCCGCACGGATCCGAGGTCGTTCGCCTGGATCGGGAACGCGAAGTAAGCCGCCATCGCGAAGACCGCGCCCACGATCGACACGTAGAAGAGGGCGGCGATGGTGCGCTCGGCGCGCTTCGCCTTCCGCGGGTCCTCGTCGGTGACGCGCGCGCGGTGCGGCGGCATGCCGGGGTTGACGAAGGCGTCCGCCCGCTCGACCGCCGTGCCGCTGCTCGCGGCGACGTGTCCAGCCGGGACGACCTCGGTGGTGCTCTCGTCGTTCGCCATGGTTCCGTTTCCCGCTAGTTCGCCTTGGCCGTGAGCCAGACGGTGAAGGCCACGATCGCGCCGAGGCCGAAGATCCAGAGGAAGAGGCCCTCGGCCACGGGGCCGAGGCTCCCGAGGTCGAAGCCGGCGACGTTCGCGTGCGCCTGCGTCGCCTTCAGCGCGGTGATGATGTCCGCCTTGTCCTGCGGCGACAGGTTGTCGTCGTTGAACACCGGCATGTTCTGCGGCCCGGTGAGCATCGCCTCATAGATGTGAGCGGCCGTCACGCCCTGCAGGTTCGGCGCGTACTTGCCCTCGGTGAGGGCGCCGCCCGCGCCCGCCACGTTGTGGCACATCGCGCAGTTGATCCGGAAGAGCTCCGCGCCGCGAGTCGCGTTCCCGTTGAGCTGCAGGTACTTCGACGGGGGCAGGCCCGGACCGGGGGCGACGGAGGCGACGTAGGCCGCCAACTCCTTCGTCTGGTTGTCGTCGAAGACCGGAGGCTTCTGCTCCGCCTGGGGTGCGTCCTGCGCGAGCGGCATGCGACCGGTGCCCACCTGGAAGTCGACCGCGGCCGCGCCGACGCCGACGAGCGACGGTCCCGCCGCCGTGCCCTGCAGGGCGAGGCCGTGGCAGGTGGCGCAGTTCGCCTGGAACAGCTTCTTGCCCGCCTGGATGGCCTGCGGGCTGTTCAGGTCGATGGCCGCGTTCGCGCCCGACGAGGCGGTGAACAGCGTGTAGGCGCCACCGGTGAGCAGCAGGCCCACCGCGACGAGCGCGACGGAGGCGAGCGGCGAGCGGCGGCCGCGCCGCTGGGCGCGGGCGGTACCTGGGGTGGCTGCGCGACGGATCCGGATCACTGAGCTCCTCACGATCACTTGAGCACGTAGATGACGAGGAACAGACCGATCCACACCACGTCGACGAAGTGCCAGTAGTAGGACACGACGATCGCGGTCGTCGCCTCCCGATGGCCGAAGTTCTTGACGGCGAACGCACGGCCGATGGTCAGCAGGAAGGCGATGAGGCCGCCGGTGACGTGGAGGGCGTGGAAGCCGGTGGTCAGGTAGAAGGCCGAGCCGTAGGCCGAGGAGCTGAGCATGATGCCCTCGTGCACCGTGTTCGCGTACTCGAACACCTGCCCGGTGACGAAGACGGCGCCCATCGCGTAGGTGAGGAAGAACCACTCGACCATGCCCCACTCGGACGGCCGCCAGCCGGTGGCCCGGGCCTGCAGCCGCTCGGCGGCGAAGACGCCGAACTGGCAGGTGAACGAGCTCGCCACGAGGATGATCGTGTTCCCGAGCGCGTAGGGCACGTCGAGGTGCGGGGTGCTCTCGGCCCACAGCTGCGGCATCGACGCCCGGAGGGTGAAGTAGATCGCGAACAGGCCGGCGAAGAACATCACCTCGCTGCCCAGCCACACGATGGTGCCGACGGCGATCGCGTTCGGCCGGTTCACGACTGGCGCGTTCGATGACTGAAGCACTGACGCACTGCTCACGACTTCATTATGGTCGCTCGCGCCGCCCGCCGCCTGACGCCCCGTCGGGCGGTCGAAGCGAACTGGGGGCGCGCGGGGGCGTCGAACGGGGGCGCCGCCGGCGGCGACGGGGCGCTCGATACGATTCCGGCATGACCGACGCCGCCGAGTGGGCCCGACTCCTGTCCGCGCTGCTCGACGGCAAGGACCTGCGCGTCGCCGAGGCGACCTGGGCGATGGAGCGGGTGATGGCGGGGGAGGCGTCCGCCGCGACCCTCGCGGGCTTCCTCGTCGCGCTCCGTGGGCAGGACGCCACCGGCGGCCCCGCGCCCGGCCCGCACAGCTTCCTCCGCGGCGCATCGCCGGGGGTCTACGGCGAGGAGGTGGAGCGAGCCCTCGAGAACCTGGCGGGGGAGGTGCCGGCCGACCCGCTCCGCCGGCTCTGGGACGAGGCGCTCGGCTCCCGCTGGGACCGGGACCCCGTGTGGGTCCACGGCGACGTC
>JBQCCU010000513.1:0-9101 GCA_051961935.1 Amnibacterium sp.
CGGATGCCGCCGGGCAGGCGCGCGTCGACGCAGGGCGCGGCGTCGTCGAGATGACGTCCACCGGCGGCGAGGGTGGCGACCGCGAGACGCCGGGCCGCGACCGGATCGAGCGGGGTCCAGCCGGGGGCGGGCGTCAGCCCGGCGCCGGCGTCGAACCACAGCCGGCCCGCGCCGTCGAGCAGCAGGTCGGTGACGGCGGGATCGAGGGCGAACGGCGCGAGCGGCCCCAGCACGGAGCGGTCGGGCGCCCGCGGCAGGGGCGGCGGGGCCGCCGGGCCGCCGCGGCGGATCGGGACGAACGGCTGTACCACGCCCGGAGGCTAGGCGCGTCGCCGCTCGTGATCCGCGGCCGTCCGCGCCGAGGCGGCCGCCCCGTCCGGGCGGGGCGCTGTGGAGGAGCGGATGCCGCACCGCACCGTGCTCGCACCTCGCGCCTCCGCCGCCGGAAACGCCGCGCAAAAAGAAAGGGCGGCACCTATTGGGGGGAACAGGTGCCGCCTCAGCAGCGCTCGATTGGGGGGAATCGAAGGGCGCCGCAAGCCAAGCTCTTCACTCGACGGGTTTGAGTGTACCCAGTTCGGGGCGCAGTGCAAGCATCCGGGCGCGGCCCGTCGGCGGCGTGTCGCGCGTCGTTGCGGGGATCGGCGAGACGGACTCAGCGGAACTGGACGACGAGCTCGACCTCGACGGGCGAGCCGAGCGGGAGGGCCGCCACACCGACGGCGGAGCGCGCGTGGCGGCCGTGCTCGCCGAACACGTCGACGAGGACCTGCGAGGCGCCGTTGATCACCCGCGGCTGCTCCGTGAACCCGGGGGCGGAGGCGACGAACCCGGTGACCTTCACGACCCGGGTCACCCGGTCGAGCCCGTCGAGCACCGAGGCGACCGCGGCGAGGGCGTTGAGCGTGGCGACGCCCGCGAGGTCGGCGGCCTCGCCGACCTCGACGTCCTGCCCGAGCACCCCGGTGCGCGCCAGCGCGCCGTCGACGAACGGGAGCTGGCCCGCCGTGTACACGAGGTCGCCGGCCACGATCGCGGGGACGTACGCACCCGCGGGGGCGGCGACGGGCGGCAGGACGAGTCCGAGCTCCTCGAGCCGGTCAGCGACCGCCATCAGGCCTGCTCCGCCTGGCGCTTGAGGTAGGCGACGAGGCCGCCCTCGGGGCCCTGGACGATCTGCACGAGCTCCCACCCCTGGGCGCCCCACGTGTTCAGGATCGCCGTCGTGTTGTGGATCAGCAGGGGTGTCGTGGCGTATTCCCACGCGGGCATCGAGTGACCTCCGTTTTGGGGGTTGCGGCGCGCCCCGCAGGCACGTCGAGACCCGTCCGTACCATCGATCCTATGTCCGCCCGCACTGGGCGCCCTCGGGGCGCCGCTTCCGCCCTGCTCGGAATGCTCGGGGTCGCGGTCGTCGCAGGTCTCATGATCACCGTCGGCGTCGCCCCGGCCATCGCGCTGACGGGGGTCGGCGCGAAGAACGGCATCGGCCTCTTCGAGAACCTCCCCGACGACCTGAAGATCGCGCAGCTGCAGCAGAAGACCGAGATCTACGCGAACTCGAACGGCAAGCCCGTCCGCATCGCCTCGTTCTACAACCAGAACCGCGAGGTCATCCCCTGGACGGATGTCTCCACGACGGTGAAGCACGCGACGCTCGCGGCGGAGGTTGTGCGCTTCTACACGCACGGCGGTGTCGACCCCACGGGCATCCTCCGCGCGATCGTGTCGGACATCGGCGGTGGCGGCCAGCAGGGCGCCTCCACGATCACGCAGCAGTACGTGAAGAACGTCTGCATCCAGGAGGCGGAGCTCCTCCCGACCGAGCAGCAGGTGCAGGCGGCCTACGACGAGTGCACCGGCGGCATCGGCCGCAAGCTCAAGGAGGCCCGGCTCGCGATCGGGCTCGAGAAGAAGTACTCGAAGGACCAGATCCTCCTCGGCTACCTGAACATCGCGGGCTTCGGCGGCCAGATCTACGGCATCGAGTCCGCCGCGCAGTACTACTTCGACACCCACGCGAAGGACCTCACCGACGCCCAGGCGGCGAGCCTCATGGCGATCGTGAACGCCCCGAACGACCTGCGGCTCGACGACAAGGCGAACCTCGCGGCGAACAAGGTGCGTCGCGACTACATCCTCGCCACCGAGCTGAAGCACTCCCTCATCTCGCAGGCGGCCTACGCGAAGGCGATCGCGACGCCGGTGAAGCCGAGGATCACCCCGACGCAGAACGGCTGCGCGCAGGCGAAGGCCGCCGCGTACTTCTGCGACTACGTGGTCAACACCATCCGCCAGAACCCGGCGTTCGGGGCGACCGAGGGGCAGCGGTACAACAACCTGCAGAGCGCGGGCTGGAAGATCTACACCACCCTCGACCTCGACCTCGAGAACAAGGCCAAGGCGACGATGAGCAGCTACGTGCCGGCGAAGTCGCCGTCCGGCACCGACCTGGGCGGTGCGGCCGTGACCGTGCAGGTGGGCACGGGGCGCGTCCTCTCGATGGTCCAGAGCAAGACCTACGACCAGACCGATTCGAAGGCGACGAAGGGTGCGGGCTACACCGCCACGAGCGTCAACTGGAACGTCGACCACCTCTACGGCGGCGCCACGTACGGCTTCCAGCCGGGATCGACCTACAAGCTCTTCACGCTCCTCGACTGGCTGAAGAACGGCCACGGCGTCTACGAGCGCGTGAACGGCGACCCGCGCACGCTCCCCCAGGGCGACCTGAAGGCCTGCGGCGCTCCCGCCGCGGCGTGGGAGGTGCACAACGACGAGGCCGGCGAGGGCGGCCCGCAGACCGTGTACCACGCGACCGCGATGAGCATCAACGGGGCGTTCGCCTCGATGGGCGAGCAGCTCGACCTCTGCGACATCCGGGACGAGGCGAAGGCGCTCGACGTGCACCGCGGCGACGGCGGCGAGGTCGGCGACAACCCGTCCTCCATCCTCGGCACGGACACCGTGGCGCCGCTGACCATGGCGACCGCGTACGCCGCCATCGCCGACCAGGGCACCGTCTGCTCGCCGATCGCGATCGACAAGATCGTGACCGCCACCGGCAAGCAGGTGCCCGTCCCGGCGAGCGACTGCAAGCAGGGCGTCCCGAAGAACATCGCGATCGCGGCCGGCTACACCCTCCACGGCGTGTTCGGCGGCACGGCCTCGGGCGACGAGGGCGTGCTGAACGGCGCGTTCGGCATGGTGAAGACGGGTACGACCGACAGCGCGCAGCAGACCTGGGAGGTCGGCGGCACCACCAAGACCACCACGGCGGTCTGGGTCGGCAACGTCAACGGCAGCACGAACCTGCGGACCGTCTACAGCTACCCCGGGTGCGGCGGCGAGGCCGCGAACGCCCGGCACTGCGTCTGGCAGGGGATCGCCGGCGCGAACGAGGCGAAGTACCCGGGCGACAGCAGCTGGCCCACGCCCGACGCGCAGTTCCTCTACGGCCAGCAGGTGAGCGTGCCGAACGTGGCCGGCCTGTCCATCGCGGATGCGACGACCACGCTGCAGAAAGCCGGCTTCACGGTGAAGACCGGTGCTCCGCAGGCCTCCGACACGGTCGCCGCCGGCCTCGTGGCCGCGACGAACCCGGGTGCCGGCACGGAGGCGACGCCGGGCTCCGCCGTCACGCTGCTGCCGAGCTCCGGCCCGGCGCCGCTGATCCCGGTGCCGGGGACGACGGGCGCCCCGGGCCAGAACGGCGTGCCGAACATCGTCGGGATGACGCAGGCCGAGGCGTTCATGCAGCTGATGGCGGTCGGCCTGACACCGAAGGGCGGGTACGACGGCAAGCCCGGCAACTGCACGGTGAGCGCGCAGTGGCCGCCGCAGGGCAGCCCGGCCCCGTCGGACGGCGTCGTGAAGTACACGGTGTCCGGTACGAAGGACCAGTGCGAGAAGCAGCAGCAGCCCCAGCACTGACCAGGGTGCTCCAGGATGTGGTCGCGGCCGGTGCCGCGGCCGCCGCCTGGGGCGTGCTCGTCGAGCGCAACCTCTTCACCGTCCGCACGGCGACGCTGCCGGTGCTGCCGCCGGGCAGCCCCGACCTCCGTGTGCTGCACCTGTCCGACCTGCACATGGCGCCGTGGCAGCGCGGCAAGCAGCGCTTCGTGCGGGAGCTCGGCGACCTGGAGCCGGACCTGGTGGTCGACACGGGTGACAACCTCGGGCATCCGCTCGGGCTGCTCGGCCTGAAGGCCGCGCTGGAGCCCTTCCGCGGCGTCCCCGGCGTGCACGTGCACGGCTCGAACGACTACTGGTCGCCGGTCGCGAAGAACCCGCTCCGCTACTTCCTCGGCCCGTCGACGCAGCCGCCGATACCGCGCCGGCTCGACACGGGGGCGCTCGACGCGTTCCTCACCGAGCTCGGCTGGGTCGACCTCAACAACCGCACCGCCCGGCTGGTCGTGAAGGGCGTGCACCTCGACCTCCTCGGCGTGGACGACCCCCACCGCGACTACGACCGGCCGGACTACCCGAACGAGGGCCTCCGCGGGCTGCGCACCCACAAGGAACCGGGCGCGCTGATGATCGGCGTCGCCCACGCCCCGTACCGTCGCGTCCTCGACGACTTCACGGATCGCGGCGCCGACCTCCTGCTCGCCGGCCACACGCACGGCGGCCAGGTCTGCGTCCCGGGCTTCGGCGCGCTCGTCACGAACTGCGACATCCCCCGCAAGCAGGTGAAGGGCGTCAGCCGGTGGCACCACGCGGGCCGCACCCCGACGCTGAACGTCTCCGCCGGCCTCGGCACCTCGATCTACGCGCCGGTGCGCTTCGCCTGCCGCCCCGAGGTGTCGCTGCTCACCCTCACCGCCGGCTGAGCCACTAGCCGGTTCGGGCATGACGGGCGTCATCGGTGCTCCGTGACGCCCGGAGCGGCCAGCCGGTCAGCGGGTCAGGTCCGGCAGCCGGGTGTTGAGGTGCCGCTCCCGGGACGCGGGCGGGTCGCCGGGGCTCGGCGCGGGCGCCGGCAGCCCCTGCTCGGCCTCCCGGATCTCCGCGGCCGCGTGGGCGTTCGGGTGGAACACCTCGTCGAGCGGCGCCATGAGGCCGCCGAGGGCTGCCGGCTCGGGCAGCCTCCCCTGCCGCCGGAGCGCACGCCGGTCGAGGCCGCCCCAGACGGCGACCACCGCGACGACGGTCGCAGCGACGACGAGCGGGACCCAGGACATGCCGTCAGCGTGCGCTTCGGGCGGCGCTGCGCGCAACGGGAGGTGCCGCCTCCCGCGTCCGCTATCCTTGTCGAGGCCCGCGCGGCCGTCGCTCCGGCAGCGGCGCGCGGCACCGGGGTATAGCGCAGCTTGGTAGCGCGCCTCGTTCGGGACGAGGAGGCCGTGGGTTCGAATCCCGCTACCCCGACCAGCGCCCCCGGACCTCAGGGTCCGGGGGTCTCGTCGTCCGTGCGGGCCGGCTGCATGCCGTCGTGCCGGATGCATGCAGGAGCGTCCCGCAGGCGCACTCGTTCGGCACATCCGCATGCGGACGGGACGGCGTGACGCTGCGCATCCGCACCGCTCGGCCCGATGAGGCGGCCGCGGCACTCGCCCTCACCCGGGCCGCGTACGCCCGCTGGGTGCCGGTGATCGGCCGTGAGCCCGCGCCCATGACGGCGGATCTCGCCAGCGCGGCCGCCGAGGGCCACCTCCGGCTCGCGGAGGACGACGGGTGCCCGCTCGGCGTCCTCGTGCTCGTCCCGCATCCGGACCACCTGCTGCTCGAGAGCGTCGCCGTCGCCCCGGGCGCCCAGGGGCGCGGCATCGGATCCGCGCTCCTCGCGGCGGCCGAGGACGAGGCCCGTGCGTCGGGGCTCGACGAGATCCGCCTGTACACGCACGAGCGGATGGCGGCGAACATCGCGCTCTACGAGCGCCACGGCTACCGGGAGACGCACCGGGCCGAGCAGGACGGCTTCCGCCGCGTCTTTCTGACGAAGCGGCTGCCGCGTCAGGCGAAGTCGGCGTCGGGCGCCGTCGAGTAGCTGAAGCCGCTCCCCACCGCGTCCTCGCCGTCGAGCCGGCCGCCGCTCTCGGCGAGGTAGCACTCGCCGCAGAGCGACTCGTAGGTCACGTCGCCGATGGCGTCGATCGCGACCTGCGCGCCGTCGAAGACGAAGCGGTCGTCGATGCGGCGGGCGTTGAAGAGCGCCTTCCGCCCGCACCGGCAGATCGTCTTCAGCTCCTCGAGGCTGTGGGCGAGCTCCATCAGCCGCCTGCTGCCGGGGAACGCCTCGGTGCGGAAGTCGGTGCGGATGCCGTAGGCGAGCACCGGGACGTCCTGCACCACGGCGATCCGGAACAGGTCGTCCACCTGGTCGTGCGCGAGGAACTGGGCCTCGTCCACGAGCAGGCACGCGACGGGCGAGCCGGTGGCGGCGAGCACCCGCTTGCGGTGGGCGAAGAAGAGCTCGAGCACGTCGTCGTGGTGCTCGATCAGGAAGTCGACCGGCCGGACGACGCCGAGCCGAGACACGATGTTGCGGTCGCCCTTGGCGTCGATGCCGGGCTTGGCCAGCAGCACCTGCTGGCCGCGCTCCGCGTAGTTGTAGGCGGCCTGCAGCAGCGCGGTGCTCTTGCCGCTGTTCATCGCCCCGTAGCGGAAGTACAGCTTCGCCATGAGCGGCCTCCGTCCTGTCGGTCGCCCATCCTGCCGCAGCGGGGACGGGTTCCGGCCCGTCCCCGCCGATGATCACCAGGCGTAGTCCTCCGGCGCGGTCCTGTGCCCCGGGAAGATGGCGTCGAGCCGGGCGAGGGCGTCCGCGTCGAGCCGCAGCCCGAGCGCGCGGATCGCCGCGTCGAGCTGCTCCCCCGTGCGCGGGCCGATGATCGGGGCCGTCACGGCGGCCTGGTGGAGCAGCCACGCGAGCGCCACGTCGCCGGGCTCGGCGCCGAGCTCCTCCCCGAAGTCCTCGTACTGCTCGATCCGGTCGCGGTAGCGCTCGAGCGTCTCCGCCGCCCTGCCCGTCGTCCGCCGGCTGCCCTCCCGCTCCTTCCGCACGACGCCGCCGAGCAGGCCCCCCTGCAGCGGCGACCAGGGGATGATGCCGATGCCGTTCGCCTGCGCGGCGGGGATCACCTCGAGCTCGATCTCCCGCTGAATGAGGTTGTACAGGGACTGCTCGCTGACGAGGCCGGTGAAGCCGCGTCGGCGCGCCTCGGCCTGCGCGGTCGCGAGGTGCCAGCCGGCGAAGTTGCTGCTGCCGGCGTAGAGGATCTTGCCCTGCTGGACGGCGACCTCCATCGCCTGCCAGATCTCGTCCCAGGGGGTGTCCCGGTCGACGTGGTGGAACTGGTAGACGTCGATGTAGTCGGTCTGCAGCCGCTGCAGGCTCGCGTCGAGGGCGCGGCGGATGTTCAGGGCGGACAGCTTGGCGTTGTTCGGCCAGGGATCCATCTCGCCGTAGAGCTTCGTGGCGAGCACGGTCCGCTCCCGGCGCCCGCCGCCCTGGGCGAACCAGCGGCCGATCAGCGACTCGGTGCCGCCGACGCCCTCCTTGCCGCGGTAGCGGTTGGCGGTGTCGAAGTAGTTGATGCCGTGCTCGTGCGCGGCGTCCATGATGCGATGCGCGTCGGCCTCCTCCGTCTCGAGGCCGAAGTTCATGGTGCCGAGGCAGAGCCGCGAGACGGTGAGGCCGGATCGGCCGAGGTGCGTGTACTCCATGCGGTCAGCCTGCTCGCCGGCGGATCAGAAGACGCTGTAGCCGCCGTCGATCGTGAGCACCGAGCCGGTCATGAAGCTCGACGCGTCGCTCGCGAGGAACACGATGGCGCCGGCGAGCTCCTCGGGCTCCCCGGCCCGCTGCTGCGGGGTGTCCTCGATCCAGTACCGCTGGAAGCGCGGCTCGTGCAGCGGCGTCATGTCGGTGTGCATGTAGCCGGGCGCGAGCGCGTTCACCCGGACCCCGAGCGGCGCCCACTCCGCGGCGAGGCTGCGCGTGAGGTGGTGCACCGCGGCCTTCGACGCGTTGTAGGCGGGCTGCCACTGCGGGCGGTTGACGATGGACGCGGACATCGAGCCGATGTTCACCATCACGCCGCCGCCCGCGTCGATCATGTGCCGGCCGAAGACCTGGCTCGCGATCCAGAGGCCGTCGAGGTTCACCCCCATCACCTCGCGCCACTCGTCGTCGGTCACCTCGAGGGCCGGCTTGTGGATGCAGGCGCCGGCGTTGTTCACGAGCACGTCGATCCGGCCGAAGCGCGTGACGCTCTCGGACAGCAGCCGCTCGATGTCCGCGCGCACCGTCATGTCGGCGAGCACCACCAGGGTGCCGACGCCGAGTGCGGACAGCTCCGCCTCCGCGGATGCGGCGCCCGCGGCGTCCCGGCCGGTGATCACGACGTTCGCGCCCGCCTCCGCGAGCGCGCGGGCGAAGGCTCGCCCCAGGCCCCGCGTGGAGCCCGTGACGACGGCCGTGCGGCCGGTGAGGTCGAAGCGGTCGAGGACGGCCATGGCGTGCTCCTTCCGGCCGGCGGCACCGCCGGCACGAGCGGAAGGCTAACGACCGGAGGCCGAGCCGCCGCCGAGGAGGGCCGGGTACTCGGCGACGAGGAGCCGCCGGGCGGGCACGTCCTCGTCGATGGTGGGGTACCGCGCACCCTCGACCAGGAAGACGTTGTCGGCCGCGTCGTCGTTCACGCTCGACACCTCGCCCGCGAGCACCGGCGCCCCCTCCGCCCAGAAGCGGTGGCGGATCCCGTGGGGCACCTGCACCCCCTCGCCGGGCGCGAGGTGCAGCAGCGTGCCGGGTGCGACGGACGTCGGCACGCCGTTCACGAGGGCGCGCACGGGGGCGCCCCCGTCCTCCGGATCGACGAGCTCGACGACCAGCCGGCCGCCGCCGCGGTTCAGGATGTCCTCGGTCTTACGGCGGTGCAGATGGAACGGCGTCTCCTGGTGCACGCCGACGTGCATCACCTTCTCGGCATACGTCTGGCCGATGCCGGCGGCCTGCTCCCCCGTCGTGCCGTTGCGGACGGTCAGCAGGGTCAGTCCGATCGCGTCGAAGTCGCCGCGGCCGAAGTCGGTCACGTCCCAGCCGAGGCCCCGCTCCAGGGGGACGCGCAGGTCGGCGGCGCGCCGGACCCACT
>JBQCCU010000514.1:0-5048 GCA_051961935.1 Amnibacterium sp.
CGCCTACGGCCGGCACAGTCCCCTCCGCGCGGCACACCGAACCCGCGCTGGAATGACGGCGATCCGCCGAACAGTCGGAGCCGCGAGGCCCGGATCACCGTCATTCCGGCCGATCACCGTCATCCGGACGCAGCGGACGCCGATCGGTGCCGCCGCACCGCGCGGCACGCCGCGCCCGCGCTGCAGCCCGGGCGATCGGACTACGCGAGCCGCAAGACCGCGGCGGCCGGGCAGTCGAAGGGGTCGGCATGGCCGAGGCCGACGCGGTGGATGTAGCCGACGACGATCCGCCACGAGCGCAGCAGCGTCGTCTCGGTGTAGGGGACGCCGAGCTCCGCGCAGTCGTCGCGCACGATGGGCCGGGCGCGGCGGAGGTTGCCGCTCGGCATGCTCGGGAAGAGGTGGTGCTCGATCTGGAAGTTGAGGCCGCCCATCCCGACGGAGACGGGCCAGCCGCCGGTGATGTTCCGGGACGTGCGCACCTGGCGGCGCAGGTAGTCGACCCGCTCGGTGGCCTCGATCAGGGGCATCCCCTTGTGGTTGGGGGCGAAGGCCGCCCCCATCGTGAACCCGAAGACGAGCAGCTGCACGGCGAGGAACACCGCGCCGATCACCGGCCCGGCCGCGAGGAGCACCAGGGTCGTGAAGCCGACGAGCCGCACCGCGATGAGCACCGCCTCGATCCCGCGGTGCTTCACCTCGCCGCGGCCGAGGACGGTGCCGATCGCCTTCACGTGCAGGTCGAGCCCCGTGAGGGTCAGGATCGGGAAGAAGAACCACCCCTGGCGGCGCATGAGCAGCCGCGACAGCCCGCGCCGCTCGGCCGCATCGTCGGCGGTGAACACGAGAGCGCTCGCGACGATGTCGAGGTCCTTGCCCGGCGTGTTGGGGTTCGCGTGGTGGCGGGAGTGCTTGTGCATCCACCAGCCGTAGCTGAGGCCGACGACGAGGTTCGCGAGGATGCGGGACACCCACTCGTTGCGCTTGCCCGAGACGAACATCTGCCGGTGGGCGCCGTCGTGGGCGAGGAACCCGACCTGGGTGAAGAGGGCGCCGAAGAGCACGGCGACGGCGAGCTGCCACCAGGAGTGGCCGAGCAGCAGCAGGAGGGTCGTGGCGAAGCCGAACGACGCGGCGAGCAGCAGCCCGCGCACGAGGTAGTAGCCGGGACGGCGGTCGAGCAGCCCCGCGGCCTTCACCCGCCGGGTCAGCTCCGTGTAGTCGCTCGCGTGGGCGCCGCCGGCGGAGCCTGCGGGCCGTCGCCTCGGGCTCGTCGATCGGACGGGACGCGACGGGGCGATGGTCATGCTCCGACGGTAGGTCGGCCGCCCCGTCGACCGCGTCCCCCCGGGGAGCGGTCCTCGGTGCAGTACCGGGGTAGGGGGGTCAGTCGCCGGCGACGACGAGCCCGGACTCGTAGGCGGCCACGACGGCCTGCGCGCGGTCGCGGAGGCCGAGCTTGCCGAGCACCCGGCTGACGTGGGTCTTCACGGTCTGCTCCGCGATCACGAGGGCCGCCGCGATCTCGCCGTTGCTCCGGCCCCGCGCCACCTCGATCAGCACCTCCCGCTCCCGTTGCGTCAGCTCGGCGAGCGCGTCCGGTCGCGCTGCGCTGCGCTGCGGGGAGGCCGCCAGCCGCACGATCAGCCGGCGGGTGACGTTCGGCGCCAGGAGGGCGTCACCCCGGGCCACGACGCGCACGGCCGCCACGAGGTCGTCCGGGAGGGCGTCCTTGGTGAGGAAGCCGCTCGCACCCGCCTGGATGGCGTCGAGCACGTAGTCGTCGACGTCGAAGGTGGTGAGCACGAGCACCCGCGTGGCGGGGGAGTCGGCGAGCACCAGCCGGGTGGCCGCGATCCCGTCGAGGACCGGCATCCGCACGTCCATCAGCACGACGTCGGGCTGGGTCGCCGCCGCGAGAGAATGCGCCTCGGCGCGGTTCTCCGCCTGCCCGAGGACGGTGATGTCGGGGTGGGCGGAGAGGTTCGCGGCGAAGCCGGCGCGGACCATGGCCTGGTCGTCGACGACGAGCACCCGGATCACGGGGTGGCTCCGGCCGGTCGCAGCGGCAGGGCGGCGCGGATGCGGAAGCCGCCGCCCTGCTCGGGGCCGGCCTCGAGGGTGCCGCCGACGCTCGCGGCGCGCTCGCGCATGCCGAGCAGCCCGTGGCCGGACCCGGGGGCGGGCGGCGCCTCGGCCGCCGTGTTGTCGATCTCGAGCCGCAGCAGGTCCCCGTCGCATCGGGCGGTCACGTCCACCTCCGCGCCGGGCGCGTGCCGGATCGCGTTCGAGAGCGCCTCCTGGACGATCCGGTAGGCCACCAGTCCGGTCACCTCGGCGACCCGGGCCGCCTCGGCGGCAGGCAGGGGCTCGAACTGCACCCGCATGCCGGCGCGCTCGGCCTGCGCGACGAGCTCGGCGACGTCCGCGACATCGGGCTGGGGAGCGCGCGGCGCCGCGTCCTCGCCCTCGCGGAGCACCGCGAGGAGCCCCCGCATCTCGTCGAGCGCCCGTCTCGACCGGTCCCCGATGTCCTCGAGCTCCGAGAGGGCCGTCGGCCCGAGGTCGGGATGGCGGTACCGGGCGGTGGAGGACTGCACGGCGACGATCGACATGCTGTGCGCGACGACGTCGTGCAGCTCGCGGGCGATCCGTGCCCGCTCCTCGACGACGACCCGCTTCTCGGCCTCCGCGGCGCTGATCCGGCGCTCGCGGATGAGCTGGCCGCGGATGCTGCTCCACTCCGCGAGCACCAGCGCGACGACCACGGCGCCGCCGCTCACGCCGCCGAAGAGCACCACCCCGACGCTCGTCGAGTCGGCCTCGCCGGGCAGCAGGGCCGCGGCGAGCACGGCGGGGGCGCCGGTGGCGAGCACCCAGTAGCCGAGGGCGGCCGGCCAGGGCACGCGGAGCCCCACCACGACGAGCACGAGCGTCTCGGCCACGATGAGCACGGGCCACCACGGCCAGGCCGCGGAGGTGCCGACGCTCGCCGCCTGCATCCCGACCACCGCGGCGACGGAGAGCGGCGCGGCGAGATGCGGCCGCACGACCGCGAGCGGCAGCGAGGCGCCGGAGGCGAGGGCGAGCAGGAACGCCGCCAGCAGCGGCAGGTCGTGGCCGACCGCCGCGATCGGCGTCTCGACGAGCACCAGGGCCATCCCGCCGGCCACGGCGGCGACGAGCAGCGCCCGGTCGTAGTGGATGCGGGCGAGGACGGCGACGATGCGGGCCGTGCCCGCGGCGATCGCGCGGCGCAGTCGCCGCCCGGGGGCGGCCGCGCTGGAGGCGGTCACGATTCCCTCCATCCGACCGGGCCGAGTCTACGCGGGCGGCGACCGACGCCCGTGTGGGACCGCACGGTCGGCATCGACCGAGGCCCCCGGTCCGTCAGCGGGTGCCGGGCTGCGGCTGGTGGCGGGCGAGCCGCAGCACGCCCACCACCGCCACCGCCTCGGCGACCGCGAACACCGCGAAGGCCCAGCCGGGGGCACGGGCGGCCTCGCCGAGCACCGCGACGCCGATCGTCACGGCGACGAGCGGGTCCACGACCGTGAGTGCGGCGACGACGAGGTCCGGGGAGCCGGCGGCGTAGGCGGCCTGCACGAGCGCGAGTCCGACCGCTCCGGCGGTGAGCAGGGCGACGACGCAGAGGAGGGTGAGCCAGTCCGCGGCGGTGAGGCCGGCACCGCTCGTCAGCACGTGGGCGATGCGGCCGATCACGAGCTTCGCGAGCGTGGCGACGAATCCGAACAGCACGCCCGCGGCCAGGGCGTTCCGCAGCGCGGACGGCCGCCGCAGCAGGGCGAGCAGCAGGGCGCCGAGCAGGACCAGCACCGCGCCGAGCACCGCCAGCACGATCCCGGTCTGCAGCGGGTCGGGGGAGCCCGACGTGGTGGTGAGCGAGGCCGTGACGACGAACGCGGTGACGCCGACCAGGCAGAGCACGATCGCGTGCACGGCGCGTCGCGGGATCCGGGCGCGGTTCATCCGCGTGTCGAGCAGCACCGTGATCACGAGCGAGAGCGCCCCGATCGGCTGCACCACCGCGATGGGCGCGAACAGCAGGCTGACGAGCTGCAGCGCCACCGCGATCGCGAGGACGGTCGAGCCGCCGAGCCAGCGCGGCGTCGAGAGCAGCGCGAGCAGCGTCTCGAGCCACGACCGCCGTCGCTGCCCGTCCTCCTCGACCCGCGTCGCCCCCTGGTTCTGCAGCTGCGCGCCGAGGGCGAGCAGCGCGGCGGCGACGACGGCGATCGGGATGCCGACGAGGGCGGCCACCGCCTCAGGCGGGCTCGTCGACCTCGTCACCGGGCAGCGGGCCGGGGCCCTCGCCCGTCTCGCCGCGGCCCTCGCCGCCGGCGTCGGCGGAGCCCGGCTCACCCGCGAGCTTCTTCGCCTCGTTCTCGGCGTCCTCGGGGTGGGGCTCCATGGTGTGGTCGGGCAGGCTCATCCGGTCGCTCCTCGTCCGTCGTGCTCTCAGGCCGCCAGCGACGCGGCGGGCGCGCCGCAGATGGGACAGCGCCAACCGACGATCGTCTGCGTCATCCGCATCCCGTCCGCAGGGCAGACGGGTACGAGCGAGGGGGAGGTCGGCGCGTCATCGGGCATGCGCCAAGCCTGCATGCCTCACCTGACATCCGTCCGACATCACGGCATGAACCGGCCGTGATGGACCTGTCAGGCGCCTTGACCCGCGTCGTCCTTCTCGTCGCGGATGGCGTCGTCCTCGTCGGGGCCGGCGAAGGGCGCGTCGCGCTCCCGCTCGAGGGAGCGCTCGATCGGCTCGGCGGCGGGCGGCTGGGCCTGCTCGATCAGATCGGCCGTGTCGGCGTCGGTGCGGGTCTCCGGATCGCTCATGCCCGCAAGCCTCCCGCGCCCACCTGCTCGTCCGGTGGACGCGATGTCCGGGGCCGTCCCTAGCCTTCCCGCATGCGCCTGCTCCACACCTCCGACTGGCACATCGGCCGCACCTTCCACACGCACAGCACGCTGGCGCACCTCGCGGTGGTGCTCGAAGCCCTCGTGCACGCGGTCGAGCGGGAGCG
>JBQCCU010000515.1:0-6962 GCA_051961935.1 Amnibacterium sp.
AGGCCGTGCCCCCGGTGCGGCACCCCGATCGTGCGGGAGCCCTGGATGAACCGCAGCAGCCATCTCTGCCCGGCGTGCCAGCGCCGGCCGCGCGTCACCCGCGCCTGACGGCGGACGATATCGGCGCGCACGGGCGGGCACGCCAGCCCGGTTCGGCCGAAGTCGCCCGCGGTCGGCGGGCCGATTCGGGCCGGGTCTGAGGCGGCCGCCGCGCTACACCGCGCCGCGGCCGCCCGACCCGACGGAAATTACTTGTACTCGCACAAGTTGCTTTCAGTCAAGGGGGTCCATCCTCGATGGAGGGGGCGGATCCGGTTCCTCCGCCCCCATCACGACGGCAGCGGAGGACGGCATGGCGACGGTCAGCGAGTTTCTGATCCAGCGGATCAAGGAGTGGGGGGTCAGCCGGATCTTCGCCTTCCCGGGCGACGGCATCGGCGAGCTCGACGGGGCGCTCGGCAAGCTCGACCGCAAGGGCGAGGGCCTGGAGTACGTCCGGCCGACGCACGAGGAGATCTGCGCCCTGATGGCGACGGCGCACGCGAAGTTCACCGGCGAGGTGGGGGTGTGCGTCGCCACCTCGAGCCCGGGTGGCTTCCACATGCTGAACGGCCTCTACGACGCGAAGATGGACAACCAGCCGGTCGTCGCGATCGTCGGTCAGCAGGGCCTCGACGCGCTCGGCACCTTCACCCAGCAGGAGAGCAACCTCGAGCGCACGTTCTCGGACGTCGCCGCGTACGTGCAGACGATCGTCTCGCCGGCTCAGGCCCAAGCGGTGATCGACACCGCGTTCCGCACCGCGATCGCGCGCCGCCAGCCGACGGTGATCGTCCTGCCGCACGACGTGCAGGCGATGAAGGCGAGCGCGCCGGCCGCCGCGCACTGGATGTCCCGGTCGAGCGACGCGCCGGCCAGCATCGAGATCACCCCGGCCGAGGCCGACCTCCGCAAGGCGGCGGAGATCATCAACGCGGGGGAGAAGGTCACGTTCCTGGTCGGAGCCGGTGCGCGCGGCGCCACCGACGAGGTGATCGAGGCGGCCACGATCGCGGGCGCTGGCATCATCACGGCGCTCCGCGGCAAGGACGTCGTGCCGGCCGACGTGCCCTTCCACACGCAGCAGGTCGGGCTGCTCGGCTCGCTGCCGAGCCTGCACCAGATGAACGACTGCGACACCCTCGTGATGCTCGGCACGAACTACCCCTACGGCGAGTTCCTGCCCAAGACGGGCCAGGCCCGCGCGATCCAGGTCGACATCCGCCCGGAGCAGCTGGGCGTGCGCTACCCGACCGAGGTGAACCTCTTCGGGGACGTGAAGAAGACCCTCGAGGCGCTGATCCCGATGCTCGAGCGGAAGGCCGACCGCTCCTGGCAGGAGGGGATCGAGGAGGCGTTCCGCGGCTGGGAGCGCGAGATGCTCGACCAGGCGATGCAGTCGTTCCCCGACGGCGGCAACCCGCGCCGGATCTACCACGAGCTGAACAAGCGGCTGCCCGAGAACGCGATCGTCACCTGCGACGCCGGTACCACCGCGGACTGGTACGGGCACCACATCCGCCTCCGCCGCGGCATGAAGGGCGACCTCTCCGGCCGGCTCGCGACCATGCTCGCCGCGATGCCCTACGCCGAGGCCGCGAAGTTCGCCTTCCCGGAGCGGACGGTGATCTGCACCATCGGCGACGGCGCGTTCCAGATGCTCGGGATGAACGAGCTGATCACGATCAAGAAGTACATGAAGGGCTGGTCGAACCCGCAGTTCATCGTGATCGTGCTGCACAACGACGACCTCGCCCAGGTCTCGTGGGAGATGCGGACCGAGGACGGCAACCCGGTGTGGCGGGGCTCGCAGGACGTGGAGAGCGTCGACTACGCCGGCTGGGCGGAGCTGCTCGGCTTCAAGGGCATCCGGGTGAAGGACGACGACATGGCCGCCGCCGCGATCGAGGAGGCCCTCGCGCACCGCGGCGTCACGGTGATCGACGACTACGTGACGCGGAACGCCCCGCCGCTGCCCGCGAAGATCACCAAGGAGTACCGCAACAACATGATCAAGGCGATGGTGAAGGGCGACCCGCTCGAGGTGCCCACCCTCGTCGACTCGGCCGAGGCGCTCGCCCACGAGGGCATCGACCGGGTGAAGGGCGCGCTGCACATCGGGCGCCCCGCGGACCAGAACGAGTAGGGCCCCGGGCATGCCGGCGACGCTGCTGCCCGCCCCCGTGGTCCGACCGCCGGCGGCCGCGGCCGATCCGGGCGCGCTGGAACGCGCGCTGAAGGCGGCCGTGGACGGGGAGGTGCGGTTCGACGCCGGCACGCTCGGCGCGTACTCGACGGACGCCTCGAACTACCGCCAGGTCCCGATCGGGGTCGTCGTGCCGCGGACCGTCGAGGCGGCGGTCGCCGCGGTCGCGGTGTGCCGGCGCTTCGGCGCCCCCGTGCTGTCCCGCGGCGGCGGCACGAGCCACGCCGGCGAGTGCACGAACACCCCCGTCGTGATCGACTGGACGAATCACGTGAACCGGGTGGAGCACCTCGATCCTCAGCGGCGGATCGCCCTCGTGCAGCCCGGGATCGTGCTGGACGAGCTGAACCGGGCCGCCGCCGCCCACGGGCTCATGGTCGGCCCGAAGCCCGCCACCCACGACCACTGCACGATCGGCGGCATGGTCGGCAACAACTCGTGCGGCTCCACCGCGCAGGCGTACGGCAAGACCGTCGACAACATCGCCCGCATGGAGGTGCTCCTCTACGACGGGACCCGGATGTGGGTCGGCGGCGACGGGGAGCGCTACGACGAGGTCGTGCGCGCGGGCGGCCGGCCGGCCGCGATCTACCGGGCCCTCACGGCGCTCGCCGAGGAGTACGGCGACGAGATCCGAGCCCGCTTCCCCGACATCCCGCGCCGGGTCTCCGGCTACGACCTCGACGACCTCCTGCCGGAGAAGGGCTTCGACCTCGCGCGGGCGCTCTGCGGCTCCGAGGGCACACTCGTCACCGTGCTGCGCGTGGAGGTGCGGCTCGTGCCGACCGTGCCCGCCAAGCGGCTCGTGGTGCTCGGCTACCCGCGCCTCGCGGACGGCGCCGACGACGTGCCGGCGATCAACCGCTTCACGCCCTCGTTGCTCGAGGGCCTCGACGAGAAGGTCACCGGGCACGAGCGCGCGGAGCACCGCAACGCCGCCGCGCTCGCGCTGCTGCCGGAGGGCCACGCGTGGCTGATGGTGGAGTTCGGCGGGGACGACGCCGAGGCGGCGGCCCGGCGCAGCGAGCCCTTCCTCGCCTGGCTCCGCGAGCGCGACGACGCCCCGTCGGTGGCGGTGTTCGACGACGCCGCGGACCAGCGCAGCCTCACCGCGGTCCGGGAGGCGGCACTCGGCGTGAGCGCGTGGGCACCGGGCCAGCACGCGGCATGGCCGGGCTGGGAGGACGCCGCCGTGCCGCCGGAGCGGCTCGGCGACTACCTCCGGGACTTCTCCGCGCTCCTCGACGAGTTCGGGCTCGCGTCCGCCTCCGTGTACGGGCACCTGGGGCAGGCGTGCGTCCACGCCCGCATCCCGTTCGACCTCGCCTCCCCGCGCGGCATCAACGACTACCGCCGCTTCGTCGAGCGCGCCGCCCGGCTGGTGACGGCCTACGGCGGCTCGCTCTCCGGCGAGCACGGCGACGGGCAGGCGCGCGGCGCCCTCCTGCCGATCATGTACGGGGACCGCATCGTCGAGGCGTTCCAGCGGATGAAGGCCCTCTTCGACCCGGCGAACCGCATGAACCCGGGCAAGGTCGTCTTCCCGCTCGGCGTCACCGAGGACCTGCGCCTCGGCCCGGACTACGCGCCCGCCGTCGACGGGCCGGTGCACTTCTCCTACCCCGACGACCGGGGCCTGTTCGAGAACGCGGCCCTCCGCTGCGTCGGCGTCGGCGCCTGCCGGAGCCACTCCGGTGGCGTGATGTGCCCGTCCTACCGCGCGACGGGCGAGGAGGAGCACTCCACCAGGGGCCGTGCGCGCCTGCTGTTCGAGATGGTGAACGGTCGCGAGAAGGGCGGCCCGATCGAGGACGGCTGGCGGTCCACCGCGGTGAAGGACGCCCTCGACCTCTGCCTCGCCTGCAAGGGGTGCAAGAGCGACTGCCCCGTGAACGTCGACATGGCGACGTACAAGGCCGAGTTCCTCTCGCACCACTACGCGGGGCGCGTCCGCCCGATGGCGCACTACTCGATGGGCTGGCTGCCGCTCGCCGCTCGCCTCGCGCACCTCGCGCCGGGCGTCGTGAACGCGGTCACCCACCTGCCGGTCCTCCGGGGCCTGGTGAAGCGGGCGGGCGGCATCGATCCCGGGCGGCCCGTGCCGTACTTCGCGGGGGAGCGGTTCGAGGACCGGTTCCGGCGCCGCTCGCCGCGCGGGAACGGGATGCGCGGGGAGGTGCTGCTGTTCCCGGACAGCTTCACGAACAACCTGCATCCGGCCGTCGGCGAGGCCGCCGTCACCGTGCTCGAGGAGGCCCGGTATCGGGTCGTGCAGCCGGAGGCGACCGTCTGCTGCGGGCTCACCTGGATCTCGACCGGCCAGCTCGCGACCGCGAAGCGCGTGCTGCGGCGCACCGCCCGCCTGCTCGCGCCCTACCTCGACCGAGGCATGCCGATCGTGGGGCTCGAGCCGAGCTGCACCGCCGTGTTCCGCTCCGACGGGCCCGAGCTGCTGCCCGACGATCCCGACGTCGCGCGCCTGAAGGCGGCGACCACCACGTTCGCGGAGCTGCTCGACGGCGCGGACGCCTGGACGCCGCCGCGGATCGACCGGGCGGCGGTCGTGCAGCCCCACTGCCATCAGCACGCCGTGCTGTCGACCGACGCGGACGCGCGGATCCTCGAGCGGGCCGGCGTGACGGCGACCACGCTCGGCGGCTGCTGCGGGCTCGCGGGGAACTTCGGCTTCGAGGCGGGGCACCTCGACACCTCGATCGCGGTCGCGGAGCACGAGCTGCTGCCCGCCGTGAACGGGGCCGCCGACGACACGGTCGTGCTCGCCGACGGATTCTCCTGCCGCACCCAGGTGGAGCAGCTCTCGAACGGCCGCCAGGCCCTGCACCTCGCCGAGCTGCTCGCGCTCGGCATCGAGGGGCGGGACCTCGGGGCACGACCGGAGCGGCTCGCCCCGCGCCCCGGACGACCGCAGCGCGTGGCGCGCCGCCGCATCCGCCGCATCCGCCCGTTCGCACGGGCCGCAGGAGCAGAGGAGGACCGATGACCGGGACGCTCGGCCGGCTCACCACCGGCGTCTACACCGTGCCCACCGCCCAGCCCGAGACCGACGGCACCGCGGCCTGGGACGCCACCACCGTCGTCACCGTTACCGCCGAGGCCGACGGCGAGACCGGCCTCGGCTGGTCCTACACCGACCCGCGCGCGGCGGGCGTCGTCGACGGCGTGCTCGCGCCGCTGGTCGCCGGGCGCGACCCGGACGACCTCCCCGAGCTGCGGCACCGGATGCTCGCCGCCACCCGGAACATGGGGGCGACCGGGGTGGTCGCGTCGGCGATCTCCGCGGTCGACATCGCCCTGTGGGACCTGAAGGCGCGGCGGCACGGCCTGTCGATCGCGCAGCTCGTCGGCCGCGCCCACCCGTCGGTGCCGGTCTACGGCAGCGGCGGCTTCACCGACTACACGGACGAGCACACGGCCGCGGAGCTGCGCGGCTGGCTCGAGCTCGGCATCAGGAACGTGAAGATCAAGATCGGCGCCTCGTGGGGAGCCCACCCGGTGCGGGATCTCGAGCGCATCGCGCTCGCCCGGCGGGTCGTCGGCGACGACGTCGGCCTCTTCGTCGATGCGAACGGCGGCTACAGCGTCGGCGAGGCGATCAGGGCCGAGCGGGCCTTCCGCGACCTGGGCGTGATCTGGTTCGAGGAGCCCGTCTCCTCCGACTACCCGCACACCATGGCGGACGTGCGCCGCGCGGCGCTCGCCGACGTGGCCGCGGGCGAGTACGTGTGGCGGCTCGCGGACGCCGCGGCGCTCGTCACCGCCGGCGCCGTCGACTGCCTCCAGCTCGACGTGACCCGGTGCGGCGGCTACTCCGGCTGGCTCGAGGCCGCCGCATACGCGGGCGGCCACGGGCTGCAGGTGTCCGGACACTGCGGCCAGCACCTCACCGCGCACATCGCCGCCGCGACGCCGAACGCCAGGCACCTCGAGTACTTCATCGACCACCTCCGGGTCGACACCGCACTGTTCGACGGGCTGCTGCCCGTGGAGGACGGCCGGCTCGCCCCGGACCCCGCCGTGCCAGGGCACGGCATGCGTCTCGCCGCGAGCGCGGCCCGGTTCCGGCAGGAGGACCCACGATGACCGCGACGAAGCCCATCGCCGACACCCTGGTGCGCGGCCCGTCGGTCAGCGAGCCGACGAAGCGCCCCGCCGGGCCCGGCCGGAAGGGGAACGTCGTCGTCGAGTGGATCACGACGACGGACCACAAGCGGATCGGCTACCTGTACCTGATCACGTCGTTCGTGTACTTCCTGATCGGCGGGGTGCTGGCGCTCGTGATCCGGGCGCAGCTGTTCGCGCCGGGGCTGCACGTCGTGCCCACGCCGGAGGTCTACAACCAGCTGTTCACGATGCACGGCACGATCATGCTGCTGATGTTCGCGACGCCGCTGTTCGCCGGATTCACGAACGTGCTCATGCCGCTGCAGATCGGCGCGCCCGATGTCGCCTTCCCGCGCCTGAACGCGTTCGCCTACTGGCTCTACTTCCTCGGCAGCGCCATCGCCACCGCCGGGTTCCTCACGCCCGCCGGTGCTGCCGACTTCGGGTGGACGGCGTACGCGCCCCTCTCGGAGGCGGCCTTCTCCCCGAACCTCGGCGGCAACCTCTGGGTCTTCGGCCTCGCGCTGTCCGGCTTCGGCACGATCCTCGGCGCGGTGAACTTCATCACCACCGTCATCACGATGCGCGCGCCCGG
>JBQCCU010000516.1:0-6521 GCA_051961935.1 Amnibacterium sp.
CGCGCTTGGGCCCCCGCCGGCCGGTTCCGGCGCGCGGCGCAGCCGGGTGACGGCCGTGCCGTTGGGATCGAGTCCTGCTCGGGGCGCGGGGGCGCAGCTCTCGGGCCCCGAGCAGATCGAAGGCCCGCTACCCCTTCTGGAGGTCCTCCGCGAACATCACGAGGATGCCGCTGGGTCCGCGCAGGTAGGTGAGCTTCACCGATTCCTGGTAGTTCGCGACGCCGCGCAACGGGTAGCAGCCGTGCTTCGCGGCGATGGTCAGGGCCTCGCCGATGTCGTCGACCCAGAATGCGACCCGGTGCATGCCGACCTCGTTCGGCAGGGTCGGGTGGGTCTCGATCGCGTCCGGATGGATGTACTCGAACATCTCGATCTGCCCGTCGCCGCCGGGCGTCTGAAGCACCGCGATCCTCGCGTGGTTGCCGTCGAGGCCGACCGCGGTGTCCGCCCACTCGCCGCGGACGGTGTCGGTACCCACGACGGCGAGGCCGAGATCGGTGAAGAACGCAACCGCCGCATCGAGGTCACGGACCGCGATCCCGACGTTGCCGAACCTGATCGCCACGGACCGGATCGTATCGACCGCCGCAGGGGGCCCAAAGCCCCTGGCCCGCGGCTCGTCGGGAGTCCCGGATGGACCGGCCGCGCGGCGCCTGGTCGCGCATCCTTCCGGGAAGGGGTCCTGGCATGTCCAGCTTCACCACCACGCCGCCTGCGGCGCGCATCGCGCAGGGCCCGATGCGGCGGACCGCGCTCGCCGCGGGCGTCCTCTACCTGCTCACCTTCGCCTCGATCCCCACCCTCGCCCTCTACGGTCCCCTGCAGACCGACCCCGCCGGGTTTGCGACGGGAGCCGGCTCCGAGATCGGGATGCGCTGGGGAGCGGTGCTCGAGCTCGTCGTCGGCCTCGCCAACATCGGCACCGCCGTCGTGCTGTACCCCGTCGCCAAGCGGCAGAGCGAGACGGCCGCCCTCGGCTTCGTCGCCAGCCGGGTCCTCGAGAGCGCGCTCATCTTCGTCGGGGTCGCGGCGGTCTTCGCGCTCATCGCGCTCCGCCCCGGCGCGGATGGAGCGGCCGCCCTCCCCGCGGCCACCGCCGCCACGAACGGCCGCATGCTGGCCTCCGTCTACAACGCCGTCTTCGCCGTCTCGCAGAGCCTCATGCCCGTCTTCAACGACCTGCTGCTCGGGTACGTGCTCCTCCGCGCACGACTCGTGCCCCGGATCCTGCCGATCGTCGCGTTCATCGGCGCTCCGCTGCTGCTGATCGCCGACCTGGGGGTCTACTTCGGCGCGTATCCGCGATCCGCACCGCTCGCCGCGCTCAGTGCGCTGCCCGTGGGCCTCTTCGAGCTCACCCTCGGTGTCTGGCTGGTCGTCCGCGGCTTCAGCCCCGGCTCGCCCGTGCTCGCGGTCGCGCCCGCCACCCGTCGCGGCGACGAGACGGCCTGAGTGCGATCGGCGCGCACGATCGATGACACTCGACATTCGAACGGCGCTTCGAGAGAGAACACGAACCCACTGATCCGGGGCCGAAGCGGTGTCGGAGGGGTGCTGTTCACTGCAGGCATGACGGACATCCCCACCGATCCCCCACCCCGACCCCCGGACGACGGCGCCGAGACGGACGAGTTCGCGGCGCTCGATGCTCGCGAAGCGCTGTTCACCCACCGGCTCGAGCAGGCCGAGCGCGCAGCGAACCGCGCCGCCGCCTACCTCCGCCGCACCATGCTCGAGGGCTGGAGCACGATGGTGGCCGAGGAGGAGGCCGAGGGCCGCACGGTCCAGCCCGACGGCATCGTCGCTCGCGCCTTCTCACTGCATCAGGCCACCGTGCTGCGGCTCCCGCGTCAGGTGGTGATGCGGCAGCTCACGGTCGGCTGGACGCTGCGCGATTCGCTGCCGGCGACCTGGGCGGTGTTCGGCGACGGGCTCTGCTCCGAGCAGGCGGCGTCGATCGCCGCGGACGAGTCCGGCGGCCTGCGGGGCGAGAAGCTCGTCGCGTTCGACCTCGTCGCCGCGCAGCTCGTCCAGCAGGAGAAGCCCGGCACGCTGGCCCGGAAGCTCGCAGCACTGCGGGATCGGCTCGATCCCGAGGCGTCGATCGGCCGGCACGCCGAGGCGAGCAACCGCCGGCACGTGACCGTGCGGCCCCGCGGCGACGGGCAGGGGTCCCTGATCATCGACACCGACGCGACCGACGTCGCGGCGGCCTACGACGTGGTGCGCCAGGCGGCGATCAAGGCCCACGCGCGGGACGGCGAGTGCCGCACCCTCGGCCAGCTGATGGCCGACATCGCGGTCGACCTGATCCTGCGTGGCGCAGCCGTGGACGCCCCCGAACCGGCCGACCCGGCCTACCCGATGGAACGCCTCGGCGACATCCGGGTGCCGGGCCGGAAGGCCGTCACCGCGAGCCTGCTCGTCGTGATGACCGCCGAGACGGCGACCGGCGCCTCGAACGACGCGGCCGAGCTCGCCGGGATGGGCCCCATCGACGCCGACGTCGCCCGGCACCTCGTGCAGCACACCACCTCGTGGACCCGCGTCGTCACCGATCCGATCGATCAGGCGGTGCTGGGGATCGACTCGAGGGACCGGTTCATCCCGAGCGGGTTGAAGAAGCTCATCCACGTGCGCACCCCGAGCTGCGCCGGCGACGACTGCGGCCTCCCCGCCCACCGCGCCGACCTCGACCACATCACTTGCGTCGAGCACGACGGCCGCACGAGGCACACCAACCTGCAGCCGCTCTGCCGCCCCTCCCACCGCATGAAGGACGAGGGCGGCCACTGGAAGGTCACCTCCGGCGACGACGGCAGCACCATCTGGCGCTCCCGCTGGGGTGCCGTCCGCATCATGCGCCCATCCCTCCGCATCCGCACGAACGGAGCGCCACCCACCGCGGACGACTACCCCTTCTGACCCCGCGTCCTCGGGAACGGATGCCAGGATCGGCAGGCCACGCCGGCGGCGGCACCGAGGAGGACCATGCACATCGCCCGACGAGCCCGCGATGCGGAGCCCTTCCACGCCCTCGCCTTCGGGCAGCGCGCGGCGGACCTCGAAGCCGCCGGGCACCACGTCGTGAAGCTGTCGATCGGTGAGCCCGACTTCGGCGCTCCCCCCGCCGTCCGCGAGGCGATGCGCGAGGTCATGGACGGCCGCGCCCTGCCGTACACCCCGGCGCTCGGCCTCCTCCCCCTCCGTGAGGCGCTCGCCCGGTTCTACCGGGACAAGCACGGCGTCGTCGTGGAACCGGCGCGCATCGCCATCACCTCGGGCGGGTCCGCAGCGCTGCTCCTCGTCACGGCCGCCACCACCGACCCGGGCGACGACGTCCTCCTCGCCGACCCCTCCTACCCCTGCAACCGCGAGCTCGTGCGGAGCTTCGGCGGCACCCCCGTGCTCGTCCCCACGTCGGCCGAGTCCCGGTACCAGCTCGCCGTCGAGGCGGTGCAGGGCACGTGGACCGATCGGACCACCGCCGTGATGATCGCCTCCCCCTCCAACCCGACCGGCACCTCCATCCCACGGGATGAGCTCGCAGCGATCTGCGACGCGGTCCGGGCGCGGGGCGCCTGGCGGATCGTCGACGAGATCTACCTGGACCTGGCCGATCCCGACGGGAACGGCACGCCCGCTCGCACGGTGCTCGCCGACGACCCCGACGCGGTCGTCATCGGCAGCTTCTCGAAGTACTTCGGGATGACCGGCTGGCGCCTCGGCTGGGCGGTCCTGCCGGAGACGCTGGTCCCGGTGGTGGAGCGGCTCGCGATGAACTACTTCCTCTGCGCCTCCGCTCCCGCGCAGCACGCAGCGCTGGCCGCGTTCACGCCGGAGTCACTCGCGCTCTGCGACGAGCGGCGCCTCGAGCTCGCCGCACGTCGGGCCCTCGTGCTGGACGGGCTCGCCGCCATCGGCCTGCCGGTCCCGGTCGAGCCCGACGGAGCGTTCTACGTCTACATCGACGTGAGCGGCACGGGCATGGGCGCCTGGCGGTTCTGCGAGGAGGTGCTGCAGCACGCCCACGTCTCCCTCACGCCCGGCCGGGATTTCGCGGTCGCGACCGCGGAGACCCACGTGCGGCTCTCCTACGCCGCGTCCCGCGCGGACCTGTCGGAGGGCATCGCCCGCATCGGCGCGTTCCTCGCCGGCCGCCGCTAGGCCGGCCACGACCTCGAGGTCGGTCCCGATCGAGCGGATTCGGCACGCCGCACCCCACGGATTCGGAGCCAGTTCCCACGGTCGCGCGGTCATGCCGATCGGCCGCCCGCCGCGGGCTCCGGGCGGCGCCGGCGCATCCGCCGCCCAGCGACCTCGGACCGGGTCGACGAAGACTCGCCCCGAACGCAGCCGCCCCCATCGGGGCGACGGGGAGGGACGTCATGGCCATCAGGAAGACGGACGACATCGAGATCCCGGGCGCACCCGGATCCACCACACCGCAGGCGGCCGCGCCCACCGCGCCGGGCGTCCCGCCGGAGCCCAAGGCGGATCAGCACGGTCCGGAGACCCGCACCGCGACCGGCGCCGAGACCGGCGCGCCCCGCTCCGCCCGGGGGCAGCAGGGCTCGCGGCTGACGACGGCGCAGGGCGCACCGCTCCGCGACACGGACCACTCGCTGAGGCCGGTCCCCGTGGGCCGGTGCTGCTGCAGGACCACCACCTGCGGGAGAAGATCACCCACTTCGACCACGAACGCATCCCGGAGCGCGTCGTGCACGCCCGAGGCGCCGCCGCCCACGGGGTGTTCGAGGCGAACGGCGCAGCGGAGCGCCTGACCAAGGCCGCCTTCCTGAAGGGCGGGGTCAGCACGCCCGTGTTCGTGCGGTTCTCCACGGTGCTCGGGTCGCGCGGCTCGGCCGACACCGCCCGCGACACGCGCGGGTTCGCCACGAAGTTCAACACCGGCGAGGGCGTCTACGACCTCGTCGGCAACAACATCCCCGTGTTCTTCATCCAGGACGCGATCAAGTTCCCCGACGTCGTGCACGCGGCGAAGCCGCATCCCGACCGGGAGATCCCCCAGGCGCAGTCCGCGCACGACACCTTCTGGGACTTCGTCTCCCTCCACACGGAGGCGCAGGCCCACACGATGTGGAACATGTCGGACCGAGCGCTCCCCCGCTCGTTGCGGATGATGCAGGGCTTCGGCATCCACACGTTCCGACTCGTGAACGACGCCGGTGAGACGAGCCTCGTGAAGCTCCACTGGCGCCCCAGGCTCGGCGCGCACGCCATCACCTGGGAGGAGGCCCAGCTGCTGGGCGGCCAGGATCCGGACTTCCATCGCCGCGACCTCGCCGACGCCATCGAAGCGGGCGCGCACCCGCAGTGGGACCTCGGGGTGCAGGTCTTCCCCGACACCGAGGAGGAGATGTTCGAGGGGATCGACCTGCTCGACCCGACCAAGTTCATCCCCGAGGAGCTCGCCGAGGTGCAGGTCATCGGCACGATGACGCTCACCCACAACACCGCGAACTACTTCGCGGAGACCGAGCAGGTCGCGTTCCATCCGGGCCACCTCGTGCCCGGCATCGATGTCACGAGCGACCCGCTGCTGCAGGGCCGGCTCTTCTCCTACATCGACACCCAGATCACCCGGCTCGGCGGCCCGAACTTCGCGCAGATCCCGATCAACCGGCCGCACGCGCCCGTGAACGACCTGCTGCGCGACGGCTACCACCAGGACGCCGTGCACACCGGCGTCGCCCCCTACACGCCGAACTCGCTCGACGGCGGGTGCCCGTTCGCGGCGGGAGCCGACGCCGCGTTCATCGACGTGCCGCAGCACATCCCAGACACCCGCGTCGTCCGCGAGTCGCCGGCCACCTTCGACGACCACTACTCGCAGGCCCGGCTCTTCTACCGCTCCCTCACCTCCATCGAGCAGCAGCACGTGGCGGAGGCGTACGCGTTCGAGCTCGGGAAGGTGTACGAGCAGGCCATCAAGGAACGGCAGCTGCAGGCGCTCGCCGAGATCGACGAAGGGCTCTGCGCGACCGTCGCCGCGGCCCTCGGCCTCCCGGCGCCCGCAGCGCGGCTCGAGGTGGCCGACGTCGCGCCGAGCCCGGCACTGCGGATGATCGGCGGCGAGTGGCCCGTCGAGGGGAGGGTCGTGCTAATCGCGGCCGACGACACGACCGACGGGGAGGTGCTGCAGGCGGTCCGCGACGGCCTGCACGACGCCGGGATCGTGCCGCTCGTCCTCGCGCCGCACGGCGGGATGCTCGGCACCGTCCCGGTGCAGCGCACGCTGCACACCGGGACCAGCGCCGAGGTGGACGCCGTCGTCGTCCTGGCCCCGTCTGCGGACCCCAGGATGGTGAAGCTGCTCGCCGAGGCCTACCGCCACGGCAAGCCGATCGCGATCCCGGATCCCGCGTCGGCCCAGTTCGACGGGGCCGGGTTCGGCTCGGATGCGCCCGGCGTCCTGACCGGCGAGGTGGGCACCGCCGTCGCGGACGTCATCCGCGCGCTCGCGCGGCACCGTGTCTGGGAGCGGCTGGAGCCGGCAC
>JBQCCU010000517.1:0-4919 GCA_051961935.1 Amnibacterium sp.
CCTAAGGTTGAGTCGTCAGGACGCAAGTCCGTCAGGGCTTGCACGGTCCTGCCTCAGACCAACACCCGAAGGAGAACAATCCATGGCTCGTGCCGTAGGCATCGACCTCGGAACCACCAACTCGGTGGTCTCGGTGCTCGAGGGCGGCGACCCGGTGGTCATCGCGAACGCGGAGGGCTTCCGCACCACCCCGTCGGTCGTCGCGTTCACGAAGGACGGCGACGTGCTCGTCGGCGAGACCGCGAAGCGGCAGGCCGTGACGAACGTCGACCGCACCATCTCGTCGGTCAAGCGCCACATGGGCACCGACTGGACCACCACGATCGACGGCAAGAAGTACACGCCGCAGGAGATCTCGGCGCGCATCCTCGGCAAGCTGAAGCGCGACGCGGAGCAGTACCTCGGCGACACCGTCACCGACGCGGTCGTCACCGTCCCGGCGTACTTCAACGACGCCGAGCGCCAGGCCACGAAGGACGCCGGCGAGATCGCGGGCCTCAACGTGCTCCGCATCATCAACGAGCCCACCGCGGCGGCGCTCGCGTACGGCCTCGACAAGGGTCGCGAGGACGAGCTCATCCTCGTCTTCGACCTCGGTGGCGGCACGTTCGACGTGTCCCTCCTCGAGGTCGGCAAGGACGAGGGCTTCTCCACCATCCAGGTCCGCGCGACCGCCGGTGACAACCGGCTGGGCGGCGACGACTGGGACCAGCGGATCGTCGACCACCTCATCAAGAAGTTCAAGGAGACGACGGGCGTCGACGTCTCGAAGGACAAGATCGCGCTGCAGCGCCTCAAGGAGGCCGCGGAGCAGGCGAAGAAGGAGCTGTCGAGCTCGACCTCGACCTCGATCCAGCTCCCCTACCTGTCGCTCACCGAGAACGGGCCGGCGAACCTCGACGAGACCCTCACCCGGGCGCAGTTCGAGAACCTCACCTCGGACCTCCTCGACCGCACCAAGAAGCCGTTCAACGACGTCATCCGTGAGGCGGGCATCAAGGTCTCCGACATCGCGCACGTCGTGCGCGTCGGCGGTTCGACCCGCATGCCGGCCGTCAGCGAGCTCGTCAAGCAGCTCACGGGCGGCAAGGAGCCGAACAAGGGTGTGAACCCGGACGAGGTCGTCGCCGTCGGCGCCGCGCTCCAGGCGGGCGTGCTGAAGGGCGAGCGCAAGGACGTCCTCCTCATCGACGTGACCCCGCTGTCCCTCGGCATCGAGACCAAGGGCGGGATCATGACGAAGCTGATCGACCGCAACACCGCGATCCCGACCAAGCGGAGCGAGACGTTCACGACCGCGGACGACAACCAGCCGTCCGTCGCCATCCAGGTCTTCCAGGGCGAGCGCGAGTTCACCCGGGACAACAAGAACCTGGGCACGTTCGAGCTCACCGGCATCGCGCCGGCGCCGCGGGGCATCCCGCAGATCGAGGTCACCTTCGACATCGACGCGAACGGCATCGTGCACGTGTCCGCCAAGGACAAGGGCACCGGCAAGGAGCAGTCGATGACGATCACGGGCGGCTCGAGCCTCCCGAAGGACGACATCGAGCGGATGATCCGCGAGGCGGAGGAGCACGCCGCGGAGGACAAGCGGCGCCGCGAGGCGGCCGAGGTCCGTAACTCCGCCGAGCAGCTCGTCTACTCGATCGAGAAGCTCATCAAGGAGAACGACGAGAAGCTGCCCGCGGACGTGAAGGACGAGGTGCAGGGCGACGTCGACGCGCTGAAGTCGGCGCTGGCCGGGACGGACGACGACGCGGTGAAGACCGCCTTCGACAGGCTCTCCCAGAGCCAGACCAAGCTGGGTCAGGCGATCTACGCGCAGTCGCAGGCCGAGGAGTCGGCCCCGGGCGCGTCCCAGGGCGCGCAGGCCGGCTCGGGCTCGTCGTCGGATGACGACGTCGTCGACGCCGAGGTGATCGACGAGGACGGCGCGGCCTGATGACCGACCCGAACGAGCGCAACGAAGGGGTGCCGGGCGAGGAGCCCGGCACCCCGGGTGCCGGGGGCGAGGAGTTCGTCGCCGCCGAGGGGCCCGACGTGGAGACGTCCTTCAGCGAGGCCGACCAGGCGTTCCTGGAGGGGCTCGGGCAGGAGGAGTCCGCCCAGGCGCCGGCCGACGACCACCTGGAGGACCTCCGCCGGATCACGGCGGAGTACGCGAACTACCGCCGCCGCGTCGAGCGGGAGCGGGTCGCGGAGCGGGAGCGCGCCGTCGGCGACGCGGCCCGCGTGATCCTGCCGGTCCTCGACGACCTCGACCGGGCGGAGGCGCACGGCGACCTCGCCGAGGGCGGTCCCCTCACCACGATCGCGCAGAAGCTGCGCGGCGCCGTCGGCAAGCTCGGCCTCACCCCGTTCGGGGAGACCGGGCAGGTCTTCGACCCGCGTGAGCACGACGCGATCTTCCAGCGCGAGAACCCGGCGGTCGAGAAGGCCACCGTGTCCGACGTCGTCGAGCGGGGCTACCAGATCGGTGACACGGTGCTGCGGCCCGCGAAGGTCGTCGTCGACACCCCGGCCTCCTGACCATGGCCAGCCAGGACTGGTTCGAGAAGGACTTCTACAAGGTCCTCGGCGTGGACAAGTCGATCTCGCAGGCCGACCTGAAGAAGGCGTACCGCAAGCTCGCCCGGCAGTACCACCCGGACTCCAACCCGGGGGACACGAAGGCGGAGGCGCGGTTCAAGGAGATCAGCGAGGCCTACAGCGTCCTCTCCGACGAGGAGCAGCGCCGCGAGTACGACCAGGTCCGGGCGATGGGCTCCGGCGCGCGGTTCACCGCCGCCGGAGGTGGCCAGGGCGGCTTCGAGGACGTCTTCGGGTCCATGTTCGGAGGCGGCCGCGCCCGCGGCCGGGGCGGCTTCGAGGACCTCCTCGGCGGGATGTTCGGCGGTGGCGGCGGCTTCGGCCAGACGACCGGCGGGTTCCGCGGCTTCGGCGGCCCCACCCAGGGACGCGACGTCACGGCGTCGACCACGATCGACTTCCTCACCGCGACGCAGGGCGACACGGTCACCCTCTCCGGCGACGGCGGCCGGCCGATCTCCGTCCGCATCCCCGCCGGCGTCACCGACGGCCAGAAGCTGAAGCTGCGCGGCAAGGGTGAACCGAGCCCGGACGGCGGCGAGGCGGGCGACCTCGTGCTCACCGTGCACGTCTCGAAGCACCCCGTGTTCGAGCGGGACGGGTTGAACCTCAGGGTGAACGTTCCGGTCACCTTCGCGGAGGCCGCGCTCGGCGCCACCATCGAGGTCCCGACGCTCGGCGGGGAGCCGGTCCGGATGAAGCTCGCTGCCGGCACGTCGAGCGGCCGGGTGCTCCGCGTGAAGGGCCGCGGCGTCGTGACGCCGAAGGGGACGGGCGACCTGCTCGCCCGGGTCGAGGTCGCGGTGCCGAACCACCTCACCGCCGCGCAGAAGGAGGCGCTCGAGCGCTTCCAGGCCGCCGGGCCGGCCGAGAACCCGCGCGACGACCTCATCGCCAAGGCCCGGGGATGACGGACATGAGCGCCGACGACCCGGTGTTCGCGATCGCGGTCGCTGCGGAGCTCGCGGGCATGCACCCGCAGACCCTCCGCCAGTACGACCGGCTCGGTCTCGTGTCGCCGAGGCGTACTGCCGGCAAGTCGCGGCGCTACTCGCTGCGGGAGGTGGCGCAGCTGCGGGAGGTGCAGCGGCTCTCGGGGGAGGGTGTCTCCCTCGAGGGCATCCGCCGCATCCTCGAGCTCGAGAACGAGGTCGTGTCGCTGCGCGGCCGGGTGCGGGAGCTGGAGTCGGCGCTCGCCGGCGAGCTGCTGAACCGCCCGGGCTCGCGGGTGTTCGCCTCGACGGCGGACGGCGACGTCGTGCCGCTGCGGCACGGCACCCGCACGCTGCGACGGAACGAGGTCGTCGTCTGGCGGCCGCGCCTGCCCGACTAGGTTCCGGCGGAATAATCCTGAGTCGCTCCGACTCAACCCTCGTGACGACCGAACGTTCGAAGGAGACGATGTGGCGAACATGCGAGGGGCTGCGGCCCCGCAGGAGGAGAGCGGCAGCGCGCTGCAGCGCTACGGCATCAACCTGACCGAAATCGCCCGCGCCGGCAAGCTCGACCCCGTCATCGGCCGCGACGCCGAGATCCGCCGGGTGAGCCAGGTGCTCACGCGACGCACGAAGAACAACCCCGTGCTCATCGGTGAGCCGGGCGTCGGCAAGACCGCCGTCGTGGAGGGCCTCGCCCAGCGCATCGTCGCGGGCGACGTCGCCGACTCCCTGAAGGACAAGCAGCTGGTCTCGCTCGACCTCGCGGCCCTCGTCGCCGGCGCCAAGTACCGGGGGGAGTTCGAGGAGCGGTTGAAGGCCGTCCTCAAGGAGATCAACGACTCCGACGGCCGCATCATCACGTTCATCGACGAGCTGCACACCCTCATGGGTGCGGGCGGCGGTGAGGGCAGCGTCGCGGCCGCGAACATGCTGAAGCCGATGCTCGCCCGCGGCGAGCTGCGGATGATCGGCGCGACCACCTTGAACGAGTACCGCGAGTACATCGAGAAGGACGCGGCGCTCGAGCGCCGCTTCCAGCAGGTGTTCGTGGGTGAGCCGAGCGTCGAGGACACCGTCGCGATCCTCCGCGGCCTCAAGGAGCGCTACGAGGCCCACCACAAGGTCGCCATCGCCGACTCGGCCCTCGTGGCCGCCGCGTCGCTCTCGAACCGCTACATCACCGCCCGGCAGCTGCCCGACAAGGCGATCGACCTCATCGACGAGGCCGCCAGCCGGCTGCGGATGGAGATCGACTCCGCGCCGATGGAGATCGACGAGCTGCGCCGATCCGTCGACCGGCTCCGCCTCGAGGAGCTCGCGCTCAAGCGGGAGAAGGACGAGGCGTCCAAGGCGCGGCTCGAGCGGCTGCGTGAGGACCTCGCGTCGCGG
>JBQCCU010000518.1:0-2591 GCA_051961935.1 Amnibacterium sp.
CCTGGACGCCGTCCTCCCGTAGTCCCGCGACGCACACGTGCCACGTCCCGACCTCATCCGGCGCGTTCGAGGTCGGGACGTGCGAGTCCGCGCTGAGCGGCCCGGTGGCGGATCCGCGCTCAGCGGACGCGCGCCGGGGCCGCAGGGGGCCGCGTAAAATCGACGGTCGTGACCGTCCGCCAGCCCTACGTGCTCAACGTGCGCGACCTCGTCCGCCGCCCGGGCGAGATGCGGGAGCGCACCGTCGACTTCCCCGCCCCCGAGCACCTCGGTGAGGGCCTCGTCGCCGTGGCCGAGGGCACGCCGATCGAGATCGACGTGAAGCTCGAGTCCCTGCACGAGGGCGTGCTCGCCTCCGGATCCGTGCACACGCGCGCCGACGGGGAGTGCGCGCGCTGCCTCGCCCCGGTGTCGCTGCCCGTGGAAGTCGAGTTCGCGGAGCTTTTCGCGTATCCTTCCCAGGAGCCGTTCGACCACGTCCTCCAGGGCGACACGCTCGACCTCGAGCCGGTGGTGCGGGACGCGGTGGTGCTGGCACTGCCCTTCCAGCCCGAATGCGTCGACGGCTGCGAGGACCTCGACCTCGGCCCCGGCATCAGCCTGATCACGGCGGATGCGCCGAAGCCCGTGGACGCCCGCTGGGCGGCCCTGCAGGGCTTCACGGCCGCAAGCGACAGAGAAGAGAGATAGCCATGGCGGTTCCGAAGCGCCGCAAGTCCCGCGCGAACACCCACGCGCGGCGTTCCCAGTGGAAGGCCGAGGCGCCGACCCTGGTGAAGTCGATCGAGAACGGCAAGGTCGTGTACTCCCTGCCCCACCGCGCGCGCGTGGTCGAGGGCTCCGACGGCGTGCCGCTGTACCTCGAGTACAAGGGCCGCCGGGTCGCCGACGCCTGATGTGGCGGGCGCGAACGCGCCCGCACGAGCGCTGACCGACGTGCTCGGGGTCGAGATCGACCCCGAGCTGCTCGAGCTCGCGCTCACCCATCGCTCCTACGCCTACGAGCACGGCGTGCCCGACAACGAGCGCCTCGAGTTCCTCGGCGACAGCGTGCTCGGGCGCGCCGTGACCGTGATGCTCTACGGCCGGTACCCCGGCGACCCCGAGGGCCAGCTCGCGAAGCGCCGCTCGGCGCTCGTGTCCACGGTCGCGCTCGCCCGCATCGCGGGCGGGATCGGGCTCGGCCCGTACATCCGCCTCGGCCGCGGCGAGGTGCGCACCGGCGGCGACGCGAAGCCCTCGATCCTCGCCGACACCATGGAGGCCCTGATCGGGGCGGCGTTCCTCTCCGTGGGCAGCGAGGCGGCCGAGGCGTTCGTCCTCCGCCTCGTCGCACCGCTCGCCGACGACCCCGACGGCTTCGGCGCGATCACCGACCCGAAGACCGCGCTGCAGGAGGCCGCCGCGCACCGCGGTGCCGGCGCGCCCGTCTACACCGTGCAGGCCGCCGGGCCCGAGCACGCCCGGGTCTTCACCGCCACCGTCACGATCGGCGACGCCGCCGTCGCCGAGGGCGAGGGGTCCAGCAAGAAGGCGGCCGAGACCGCCGCGGCGTGGGCCGCCTTCCAGCAGCTGCCGAAGGGGACCCGCGCGCACCGTGCCTGAGCTGCCCGAGGTCGAGGTCGTTCGGGCCGGCCTCGAGCCCGCCGTCGCGGGCGCCCTGATCGCCGGCGTCGAGGTCGTCGAGCCGCGCTCGCTGAAGCGCCACCCGCAGGGCGTCGCCGACTTCGAGGAGCGGCTCGCCGGCCGCCGCATCCGCTCGGCCGTCCGCCGCGGCAAGTTCCTCTGGTTCCCGCTCGACGGCGAGCCGCACGAGGCCGTGCTCGCGCACCTCGGCATGAGCGGCCAGATGCTGCTGCGGAGCCAGGAGGCGGACGCCGACAAACAGCTGCGGGTGCGCCTCGTGCTCGAGAGCCCCGACCTCGGGCCCGTCACCGTCGCGTTCGTGGATCAGCGGATCTTCGGCTCGCTGGCCGTCGACCGGCTCGTCCCCACAGCCGACGGCGCCGCCGGGGGAGCCGGCGACGCGGCGCCGCTGGTGCCCGCGCAGGTGGCGCACATCGCCCGCGATCCGCTCGATCCCGCCTTCGACGACCTCGACTTCGCCCGGCGGCTGCGCGCGAAGCGCACCGGCGTGAAGCGGGCCCTGCTCGACCAGACCCTCGTGTCCGGCATCGGCAACATCTACGCGGACGAGGCGCTCTGGGCCGCCCGCCTCCACTACGACCACCCGACCGTCAGGCTCTCCCGCGCGCAGGCGCTCGCGCTGCTCGCCGAGCTGCGGCAGGTGCTCGAGAAGGCGCTCGCCGACGGCGGTACGAGCTTCGACGCGCAGTACGTGAACGTGAACGGCGCCTCGGGCTACTTCGCGCAGCGGCTGAACGTCTACGGGCGGCAGGGCAAGCCGTGCCCGCGCTGCGGCACCCCGATCGTGCGGGAGCCGTGGATGAACCGTGGCAGCCACCTCTGCCCGGCCTGCCAGCTGCCGCGGCGCCGCCGCGCCAGAACTGAACCCGCTCGGTGAATGATCAGAAATAAAAACCCAACAAAACCCAGAAGAGGGTGTAATTGTTATTCTACTCATTATAAAC
>JBQCCU010000519.1:0-4589 GCA_051961935.1 Amnibacterium sp.
GCCCCCGGTTCGTGGAGCGGCTCGCGGAGCTCGGCGTCCCGATCGATCTGGGGGTCTTCCTGCCCGAGCTGCCCCGGATCTCGGCATGACCGGCCTGCTCGCGCCCCTGGGGCTCCTCCTGCTGCTCTGCGCGATGCTCGCGCTCGTGCTGATGGTCGTCGCCCCGGTCGACCGCCGTGTGCCGCTCGAGCGCCGGCGAGCGCCGGGCGCCGTCCCGGTCTCCGGCATGACACGGATGACGGACACCACGGTCGCGTTCATCCAGCGGGCCATGCAGGGCCGCAGCACCTCCACCCTGGCGGGTCGGCTCGAGCTCGCCGGGCTGCGGATGGAGCCCGCCGGGTTCGTGCTGCTCGTCGTCTGCGCCGCCGCCGTGCTCGCCGCCCTCGGCGTGCTGCTCGGAGGGCTCACCCTCTGGTCCATCCCGGCCGCGCTCGTGCTCGCGGCGCTCGCGCCCCTCGGCGCGCGCATCGTGCTCTCGGTCCGCACGTCCCGCCGGCGCGCAGCGTTCGCCGATCAGCTCGACGACACCCTCGGGCTGCTGAGCGGAGGGCTGCGCGCCGGCCACAGCCTGCTCCGCTCGATCGACAGCGTCTCGCAGGAGATGGAGTCCCCGACGCGCGAGGAGCTCGCCCGGGCGGTGAACGAGACGCGGATCGGCCGGGACCTCGGCGAGGCGCTGCTCCTCACAGCGCAACGCATGCGGTGCGACGACTTCCTGTGGGTCGCCCAGGCCGTCGCCATCACCCAGGAGGCCGGGGGCAACCTGTCCCAGGTCCTCGATCAGGCGGGACGCACGATCCGCGAGCGCAACCAGATCCGTCGGCAGGTGAAGGCGCTGAGCGCGGAGGGGCGGCTCTCCGCGCTCATCCTCCTGCTGCTCCCGGTCGCGGTGCTGCTCCTGCTGCTCGTCATCCGCCCGGGCTACTTCGCCGGCTTCTTCACGAGCATCTTCGGCATCGCCGCCATGGGCGCCGCGGTGGTCCTGATGGTCGTCGGCACGATCTGGATGCGAGTCATGGTGAGGGTGAGGTTCTGATGCTGCTCGTGCCGATCCTCGCCTCCCTCGCGCTCACCGGCGGTCTCGCCGGGGCGGTGCTGCTCGCGGCGTTCCGCGGCCCCAGACGAGCGTCCGTCGCGGTGGGGGTCGATCCCATCCCCGCCGCTCCCAGGTCGCCGGGCGCGGGGTTCGCCGTGCTGCTCCCGCCGTTCTACCGAGCGGTGCTCGAGCGACGGTTCCAGCTGGCGGGCCGGCCTCGCGCCTGGACGCCCGGCCGGGTCGCGATGCTGAAGCCGGTGCTGGGGCTCGTCGCCCTCGCGATCGCCCTGTGGTGGATCAGCGGCGGCCCTGGTCCCTTCCGCATCGCGGTCGGTGTCTTCACCGTGCTGCTCGCGTTCTTCACCCCGGATCTGCTGCTGTACAGCCGCGGGCTGGAACGTCAGCAGGCCATCGCAGTGGCGCTGCCCGACACCCTCGACCAGATGACCATCTCGGTCGAGGCCGGGCTCGGCTTCGAGTCCGCGATGGCGAAGGCGGCGACGAACGGCAGCGGCCCCCTCGCCGAGGAGCTCATCCGAACACTGCAGGACATGAGCATCGGGCGGACGCGACAGGCGGCGTACGAGGCGCTCGCCGCACGGACGAGCTCACCGGACCTCCGCCGCTTCACGCGAGCGATCGTGCAGGCCGACCTGTACGGCATCGCGATCGGCGACGTGCTCCGGGTCCAGGCGGGCGAGATGCGGCTGAAGCGACGTCAGCGTGCGGAGGAGCAGGCGATGAAGGTGCCGGTGAAGGTGCTCTTCCCGCTCATGGGATGCATCCTGCCGGTGCTCTTCATCATCATCCTGGCGCCGGCCGCGCTGACGGCGCTGCGGACGTTCCTCGGCTGAGCCGTCGTCAGGCGAGGACGAGCGCGAGGAACGCCCCGGCGAGCATCGAGGGTCCGAACGGCACCGAGCCGCCCCATGAGGTCCTCCTCGTGACGAGGGCGAGGAGCGTGACCGCGCCGTTGACGAGGAAGCCCGCGACGAGCGCGAGGAGCCAGGCGCGCATCCCGAGGAATCCCGCCGCCGCGCCCACGAGGAGCGCCAGCTTCACGTCCCCCATCCCGAGCGCGCCCCTCATCGGCAGCGCGAGCAGGAGGTAGACCGCGAAGAGTCCCGCTGCGCCGGCCGGCACGCCCACGGCGCCGTACGGCCGGCCCTCGAGCAGGGCCGCGGCGACGAGGAGGCCGCCGACCCCGACCGCCGACGGGAGCACCATCCTGTCCGGGAGGCGTCGCTCGGCGAGATCGACGAGCGAGAGGGCGACGGCGGCCGCCGCGAAGGCCGTGTAGGGGAGCAGAGCCGGATCCCAGCCCACCCGGAACGCGACGAGCGCGAAGAGGCTCGCGGTCGCGATTCCGCCCCCGATCCGGCCGCGGACGCCGAGTCGCTGCGGCGAGGTCATCCACACCCGCACGAGCGGGACGAGCGCGGATCCGATGAGCGCGCCGACGGCGGCCGCGACGAGCACGAGCCCCGCGCCCCCCGGGGTCGCCGGCGGCTGGGCCCCGATCAGGTGCCCACCTGGGCGGAGAGGAGATCCAGCATCGCCGAGGTGATGAGCGCCCCTTCGGCGATGCCGATGACGAGCGTCACGAGCAGGAAGACCACGAACGGCGCCATGCCCCGCCCGACGCGGCGCCGCAGCACGACCCCGCGGCCGATGAGGTAGACGAGGGGCAGCAGGTACCAGAGCCAATGGAACGGCCGGGCGACCCCCCGCTGCTTGAGCAGGCGCCAGTCGACGAAGGCGAGCGCCAGCGACGCGGCGAAGGCCACCAGGCCGACCAGCTGGCCGAGCGCCAGCGACATGGGCACGGGCGTCGTCCGATGCAGCCGGACCGCGACCAGCAGGTCCTGGAAGTAGGCGTGGAAGTCGGTCAGGAGCAGCGGCGCCGCCGACAGCAGCGGCATCGCCACCACGAGCAGCCAGACCGCCCAGGTGTCGACGCTCGTGCCCGCGGCGAGGACCGGCTGGATGACCGCGCCCCGGACGCTGCCGGCTTGGATCCGTTCCCCGTCGAGATACGGCGTCCAGGCGATGCCGTTCCACCAGCGCTTCCGTCCGGATGCGGGATCCCGGTACCAGCCGGGCGCGGGCAGCTCCCGCATCGCAGGCTCAGGCGTCATGGCTCCTCCCGGGGTCGGCCAACTCTGCCCGAATCCGACGGCGCCCGGCGTTCAAAGATCTGAACGCGCAGTACCGGTGGTGGGACTCGAACCCACAAGCCCTTCCGGACAGAGCATTTTGAGTGCCCCGCGTCTGCCATTCCGCCACACCGGCCCGCTGAGCGCCCCCGCAGGGAGCGCGCCCACCACAGACTAGGCTTCAGGGGTGGCTGAGAACGCACCCGCGGCCCCCCGCCGCGTCGTCGTCGCGGAGGACGAGTCCCTGATCCGACTCGACATCGTCGAGATCCTGCGCGACAACGGCTTCGACGTCGTGGGCGAGGCGGGCGACGGCGAGACGGCCGTGCAGCTCGCGACCGAGCTGCGGCCCGACCTCGTGGTCATGGACGTGCGGATGCCCCAGCTCGACGGCATCAAGGCGGCCGAGCGGCTCACCCGCGACCACATCGCGCCGGTCGTGCTGCTGACCGCGTTCAGCCAGAAGGAGCTCGTCGAGCAGGCGAGCGAGGCCGGCGCGCTGGCGTACGTGGTGAAGCCGTTCACGCCGAACGACCTGCTGCCGGCGATCGAGATCGCGCTCGCGCGGTACGCGCAGATCGTCGCGCTCGAGTCCGAGGTCGCCGACATGGTCGAGCGCTTCGAGACCCGCAAGCTCGTGGACCGCGCCAAGGGCCTCCTCAACGAGAAGATGGGCCTCTCCGAGCCCGAGGCGTTCCGCTGGATCCAGAAGGCGTCCATGGACCGCAGGCTCACCATGCACGACGTGGCGCAGGCCGTCATCGAGCAGCTGGCGAGCCCGAAGAAGTAGCCCCCGCGAGGCCCAGCCGGGTGCGCACCCGAAGGACGAGCTCCTTTCGGTTCGCCTCGATGTCCATGTCGTCGGCGGTGACGCGCAGCACCGACCAGTCCTCGTCCTCGTAGCGCTCGCGGCGGCGGATGTCGCTTCGGAACACCTTCCGGTCCGTCCGGTGGTGGTCGCCCTCGTACTCGAGCACGAGCCGCGCGACGACGTAGACGAGGTCGCCCTCGGCGAGGAACGAGCCGTCCCGGGCGTAGAGCCGCACGTTCACCTCCGGTTCGGGGAGCCCCGCATCGACGAGCAGCAGCCGGAGCATCGACTCGCGGGGTGAGCGCACGCCGACCCTGATCCGCCCCAGGGCTTCGCGGAGCGTGTCCCGGTGTCGCCGTCCCTTCGCTTCGACGGCGGCACGAAGCGCATCCAGCACCCGGCGCGGATCGGGGCACTCGGGGCCGACGAACGTGTCTGCGATGACGACCAGCTCCTGCACCGTGAGCACCTCGGCGAGCTCGCACCACGTCTCGCTGCGGTTGAGCACCGGCAGGCCGTCGACCTCGAGCACGCGCTCGGGAGGGACGGTGGTCCGGTGCCCGAGCACGCCCCGCCCGCGCGG
>JBQCCU010000520.1:0-7936 GCA_051961935.1 Amnibacterium sp.
CAGCGCGTCGAGCACCCGCCGCTCCGTCGGATCCGCCGCCGGCTCGAGCCCGTCGAGCGGCACGGCTGCGTCGGGTTCGGCGACGAGCTCGGCCATGTCCGCGGCATCCCGCACGCAGACCGCGTCGTACTCGCGCAGCAGCCGGTGGCAGCCGGCGGAGGTCGCGGAGTAGACCGAACCGGGCACGGCGCCGAGCGGCCGTCCCAGCGCGGCGGCGTGACCGGCGGTGTTGAGCGAGCCCGACCGTGCGCCGGCCTCGAGCACGACCGTGGCGCGGCTCATCGCGGCGATGAGCCGGTTCCGCGGCAGGAAGCGCCACTTCGTCGGCGAGAAGCCGCACGGCAGCTCGGCCAGCACCGCCCCCTCTGCGGCGATGCGGCGCAGGAGCTGCTCGTGGCCGCTCGGGTAGAAGCGGTCCAGGCCGCCGGCGAGCACCGCGACCGTGGTGCCGCCGCTCGCGAGCACCGCACGGTGCGCCGTGCCGTCGATGCCGTACGCCGCGCCGGACACGACGGCGAAGCCCCGGTCCGCGAGACCGGCGCCCGCGTCGGTCGCCACCCGTTCGCCGTACCCGGTGGCCGCTCGGGCGCCGACGAGGGCCAGGGAGCGCCGCAGACCGCGGACCGCCTCCGTGTCGCCGAGGCACCAGAGCGCGAGCGGGGCGTGGACGCCGAGGTCCGCGAGCCCCGCCGGCCACGCGTCGTCGCCGGGCAGCAGCAGCCGGATGCCGAGGTGGGCCGCGTTCCGGAACGCGCGCAGCGCGGTACCGCCGTCGAGGCGCGGCCGCCACCGCTCGAAGCCCTCCACGAGCTCGCGGCGACCCGAAGGCGGTGCCCCGGCCGACCGGACGGCGAGCGCCTCGGCCGCGCCGAAGGCCGGGGTGACCGCGCCGGCGACGCCGTCGCCCGGCTCCGCCAGGCCCGTCCACGCTCCGCGGGCGAACGCCTCGAGCGCCCGGTCCGGGTCCGCCGTGGGCCGGACGGCGGCGACCGCGTCGTGCAGCTCGGCTTCCCCGAGCCCCAGCAGCCCGCTCATCGGACGGCCTCGCGGAAGGTCAGCGCCGCCCCGATCTCGCGGCGTCCCGGCCTGGCCACACCGTCCAGATCCGCGATGGTCCACGCGACCCGGAGCACCCGGTCGTACCCGCGCATGGTGAGTCGTCCCCGCTCCAGCGCCGCGTCGAGCGGCGCCCGCACCTCGGGCCGGAGCCGTCGCTCCGGCGCGCGCCACCACGGTCCCGGCACCTCGCCGTTCACCCGCCACGGTGTGCCCGCGAGGCGCTCGGCCGCACGGGCGCGAGCCGCCTCGACCCGGCCGCGCGCCTCCGCCGTACCGAGGCCGGGCGCATCGTCGCGCATCCGCAGCTCGGCCGCCGAGACCCGCTCGACGCGCAGCCGGAGGTCGATGCGGTCGAGCAGCGGGCCGGAGAGCCGATCGAGGTAGCGCCGCCGCGTGGCAGGCGTGCAGCGGCAGTCGCCGTCGGGGCTGCCGTACTGCCCGCACGGGCACGGGTTCGCGGCCAGGACGAGCTGGAACCGGCCCGGGAACCGCGCGGTGGCCGCGGCGCGCTCGACCGTGATCCAGCCGGACTCGAGCGGCTGGCGGAGCGCGTCGAGGGCGGCGGCGGTGAACTCGGGCGCCTCGTCCAGGAACAGCACCCCGCCGGAGGCGCGCGCCGCCGCCCCCGGCCGGATCCAGGCGCTCCCGCCACCCACGATCGCGGCCGGCGTGGCGGTGTGATGCGGCGCCTGCCACGGCGGCCGGCGGCGCAGGCCGCCCGCGACCGCCTCACCCGCGAGCGACGCCACACAGGTCGCCTCGAGCGCCGCGGTCTCGTCGAGGTCGGGCAGCAGTCCAGGCAGGCGCGCCGCGAGCATCGTCTTGCCGGCCCCCGGTGGCCCGACCATGAGCAGGTGATGCGCACCCGCCGCGGCGACGAGCAGCGCCCGCACCGCATCCGCGTTCCCGACCACGTCGCGGAGGTCGGGGACCGGCGGCGGCACGGCCGGCTGCGCGCGATCGGCGACGGGCTCGACGGGCACCGGCTCCAGCTCCGCCCCGTGGGCGATGGCGAGCGCCCGGAGGCTCGGGACGGCGAGGACGCGGATGCCGGAGACGAGCGCGGCCTCCGCCTCGTTCGCGGTGGGCACGACCACCGTGCGCCTGCCGTGCGCCCGGGCGGCGAGCACGGACGGCAGGACGCCAGGCACGGGCCGCAACCGGCCGTCGAGCCCGAGCTCGCCCACGTGCACGACACCCGCGAGTGCCGCCGGATCGATCACGCCCTGCGTCACCAGCACCGCGACCGCGATGCCGAGATCGAAGGCCGAGCCGTGCTTGGGCAGCGCTGCGGGCGACAGGTTGACGGTGAGGTGCCGGGTCGGCATCGCGAAGCCGGAGTGCTCGATCGCGCTCCGCACCCGGGCCTGCGCCTCGCGCAACGCCGCATCGGGCAGCCCGACGAGCTTGAGCCCGGGCTTCTGGTTCGTGAGCGCCGCCTCGATCTCCACGAGCCGGCCGGTGAGGCCGAGCAGCGCCACGGCCGTGGCGTGCCCGGGCGCCCCGGTCACGCCGCCGCCCGCAGGTGGTCGATCGACGCCGGGGCGCGCAGCGGGGCGACGACGCCGATGAGGTCGATCCGGGTCGATCGTGCGCGCACGCCCGGATGGGCCCGGCGCCACGCCCCGGCGAGCACGCACAGCCGGGTCAGCTTCGCGTCCGTCACGCCCTCGAGCGGATCGCCGTAGGCGCGGCTGCGGCGCGTCTTCACCTCGACCACGACGAGCTCGCCGGCGTCGAGGGCGACGAGGTCGATCTCCCCGGCGGAGCACCGCCAGTTGCGGTCGAGGACGCGCCAACCGAGACGGGTGAGGTGGTCGGCGGCGAGCTGCTCGCCCAGCCGGCCGAGGTCGTCCTTGGGATGCACGGCGGGCAGCGTGCACGAGCGACGGTCGCCCCGGTGGCCCCGGACGCGCCATGCCGGGGGAAGCACGGGCCGGAGGGGCTGTGGAGGAGCAGGAATGCGTGTTTTCCGGTATTCAGCCGGACCGCATGTCCGGCGAAGCATGTCTGCATCCCACCTGAAAGGAGCGCTTCGACCCCGATGCGCAGATCACTCTCCCTCCTGATCGCATCCGTCGCCGCTGTCGGGCTGACGGTCGCCACCGCGGGCGCCGCCGACGCGTCGTCCTCCTGCTCGAAGGTGCACGTCGCCGTGTCCTCGAGCGGCACCATCCGGCTCGCGCACCACCTGCCGGCCGGCTTCCTCGAGTTCGACGTCGACGGCGCCGCCGGCCAGAACATCCAGATCGTGCAGCCGAAGCACCACGCGTCGGTGAGCACCCTCGTCACCGATGCGAACCTGATCAACGGCAGCGCGCCGAACCCGGTCCCGCTCGAACGCGACTTCACCGCGATCGGCGGCTCCAGCACCGGCACGCACCTGTTCGTGCGGCTGCAGCCCGGCACCTACTACCTGGCCGACACCGCCGTGCGCACGCTCACCGCGGGGCTCGTGACCGTCGTGCACGTGGGCAAGGACTGGACCTGGGCGCACGCCCCGCGCCTCACGGGGAAGATCACGGCCGTCGGCGACATGGACTGGGCCGCCTGGCCGAAGACCATCGGGCACGCCGGTGCGCTGCGGTTCGACAACGACAGCACCGACTGGCACTTCGTCGAGCTGCTCCAGCTGAAGCCGGGCGTCACGTACGCGCAGCTGAAGGACGTGGTCGAGAACAACGGCGACCCGAGCACCATCTCGACGCCGACCGCGGCGGACTACAGCACCGGAGTCGTCGCACCGCACCACAGCCAGATCTCGACCTACTCGCTCCCGAAGGGGCACTACGCGCTCATGTGCTGGTGGCCCGACGAGAACGGTGTGCCGCACGCCGTGATGGGCATGTTCCGGCTGATCGACCTGCGCTGAGACCGGCGCAGCGAGCACGGTGGGCCTCCGGGGGCGTCGCCCCGGGGGCCCACCGGCGGTTCGGGCGCCGGCGCCTCAGTCGGCGAGCAGCGGCCGTCCCGCTCGGATGCGGGCACCGAGCCGGAGCAGCTCCGGCGCGAAGCTGAGGGCGAGCCCGACCGCGAGGAACAGCACGGTCGTGACCGGCAGCGCGGGGAGCCCGACGGTGCTGAGCAGCACCGAGCCGAGCAGCGCGCCGCCCCCGATCCCGACGTTGAACGCCGTCGTCTGCAGCGCCCCCGCGATGTCCCTGGTGCGCGGTGAGGCGGTGTGCAGCATCCGGGTCTGCAGCAGGGCAGGCACCCCGCCGAACGCGGCACCCCACGCCGTGAAGGCCACGAGCACGACGGGCGTGCTGCGCGTGGCGAGGGCGAGCACCAGCACCGCGACCATCACGCCGAGCACCATGCCCGCGAAGCCGCGCCGCGGCATCCGGTCGGCGAGCAGGCCCGCGAGCACGAGCCCGACCACTCCGGCGCCGCCGAACAGGAACAGCAGCAGCGGCACGGATGCGGCCGGCTGGTGCGCCGCGCCGATCAGCCACGGCGCGATGTAGGTCGAGAGCGTGTTCTGGCCGACCAGCAGCACGACGATCGCGGCGCACACGAGCAGCACGCCGCGCATGGACCGGTCCCGGTGCAGGGGCAGCGGGATCTCGCCGGTCGCGAGCGGCACCCGGTGCTGCACGGGCGGCAGGAACACCACCACCACGAGCGCGAGCAGCAGCACGACGGCGCCGATCAGCAGGAACGCGGCGCGCCAGCCGAGGGCGTGCCCGATCGCGGTGCCGACCGGCACGCCGAGCACGAAGGCGCCCGAGCCGCCGGCGGCGGTGATCGCGATCGCGCGACCGAGCCGCTTCCCCGCGACGAGGTAGGCCGGATATGTCGCGACGACGCCCCAGAACAGGCCGTGGGCGGATCCGCCGATCACCCGCGCCACCACGAGCACACCGTAGGTCGGCGCGAGGCCGGCGAGCGCGTTCGCGGCGGCGATCACGACCAGCACGAGCACCACCAGCCGCTTCCGCGAGAACCGGCGCGTGAGGCTCGTGAGCGGCGTGGTCGCCGCGACGACGGTGCCCGCGAACACGCTGACCAGCAGTCCCGTCGTGGACACCGACACCCCGAGGCCCCGCGCCATGTCCGGCAGCAGGCCCGTGGGCAGGAACTCGCTCGTGACCGAGACGAAGATCGCCCCGGCGAGGGTGACGAGGCCGATCCACGGGAACGGCGGGAGCACGGACGGGGCGCGGGCGGACACGGCAGGGTTCCGATCGGGGTCGAGGACGGACGTTCCAGGGATGACACCGTCGTCGGAACGATTCAACCCGACGCGACGCCGGGACACGCCGCCGCTCGGGGTGAGATCGAGCACGTGAGCAGGACGAGATCGCTTCAGCAGGACGAAAAGGCCGTTCTCATCCTGCTGAAGTGAGAATGTCCTGCTGAAGTGCTGCCACCACAGCAGGCTGCGCCGAGTGGCCGCTCCGCGGCTACTCGTCGAGCGCGAGGCTGTGCCCATCGGTCGCTCGCCCCCGACGAGTGGCCGCTTCGCGGCTACTCGTCGAGCGCGAGCTCCTGCGGCAGCTCGAGCTCCTTCGCGGAGAGCTCCTCCACGTTCACGTCCTTGAACGTGAGCACGCGGACGCTCTTCACGAAGCGGTCGGCGCGGTACACGTCCCACACCCACACGTCGTGCATCTGCAGCTCGAAGTAGAAGTCGTGCTCCGTGTCGCGGCGGGTGAGCTCCACCTCGTTCGCGAGGTAGAAGCGCCGCTCGGTCTCGACGACGTACTTGAACTGGCTGACCACGTCGCGGTACTCGCGATACAGGGCCAGCTCGACCTCACGGTCGTAGTCCTCGATCTCGTCGTCGTCCATCCGCCCCAGTCTACGGGCGCCGGGCCTCGTCGCCGGGCTCTCCGGCGTCCTCGGGGATCGCGTGCAGCCACGTCGTGCGGTGCCAGTCGCAGGGGCCGAGGTCGCGGATGGCGGCGTAGTGGTCGCGGGACGCGTAGCCCTTGTTGCTCCGCCATCCGTACGCCGGATGGCGATCGTGCCGCTCGATCATGAGGTCGTCGCGGTGCACCTTGGCGAGCACCGCGGCCGCGGCGACGGTCGCGCAGTCCCGGTCGGCCTTGATCCGGGTGACGACGCGCGGGAGCGCCGGCGCGCCGAGGGCGACGAGCCCAGGGGTCAGGTAGTCCCAGTTGCCGTCGAGGACCACGACCGCGTCGCCGAGCGGCACGCCTGCGCCGGCCAGGGCGAGGAGCGCCCGCGCGCCGGCGAGCCCGAGGCAGGCGGTGAGGCCGAGCCCGTCGATCTCGGCGTTCGTGGCGAGCCCCACGGCGGACGCGGCCGCCCAGTCGGCGACCCGCGGCGCGAGGGCGACGCGGACCGGCTCGGGCAGCAGCTTCGAGTCCCGCAGCCCCGTGGGGATCCGCTTCCGGCCGGGGTCGAGCACGGCGACGCCGACCCCGAGGGGCCCGGCGATCGCGCCACGGCCCACCTCGTCGCAGCCGATGACGACGGCGGCGCCCTCGGCGATGATCGTCCGCTCGACCGCGAGGCCCGGCGGGCGGCCGGCGGTCACCGTCGCGTCCCGACCCCGGCGAACGTGTCGGGGTAGTTGGAGAGCACCGTCCACCGGCTGATCGGCCACGAGATGACGAAGGCGCGCCCGACCACGTCCTTGATCGGCACGAATCCGTGGCTCGGGGTGTCCGTGTTGTAGCGGGAGTCCTTCGAGTTGTACCGGTTGTCGCCCATCACCCAGAGGTCGCCGGACGGCACGGTGACGTCGAACGACGTGCCGGACACGGCGGTGGTACCGGGCTGCTTGACGACGTAGGGCTCGTCGAGCGGGGTGCCGTTCACGCTCATCTGCCCGAGCGCGTTGCAGCACGTGACGTGGTCGCCCGGCAGGCCGATCACGCGTTTGATCAGGTGATCGTTCGCATCCTGCGGCGACATGCCGACCAGCGACAGGATCTCGTCCGCGATCGTCGCGATCGCTCCCTGCGGCGGCGCGACCGTCGGGTCGAGCCACTCGCCCGGGTCCTTGAACACGATCACGTCGCCGCGGTGCAGCGGGATGAGTCCGGGCACGAGCTCGTCGACGAGGATCCGGTCGTTGACCTGCAGCGTGTTCTGCATCGACTCGGACGGGATGTAGAACGAGCGGACGAGGAACGTCTTGATGAGGAACGACGCCACCACGGCGACGACCACGATCACGACGAGGTCGCGGAGGAACGCACCGGCCCCGCGGTTGCGCTTCCGGTCGGCCCGTCTCGGACGCCGCTCCACGGTGGTCTGCGGAGGGCTGTCGGTCACGAGCGAGCCCTTCCGGGAGCGGCGGACGGTCCCGCACCCGCGGGCCAGTGTACGTCGCGGCCCTCCGGCCACCCGCAGGCGGACCGGCGCGGCCGGGGGCGCGGGTCAGACCTCGCGCTTCTCCTTGATCTTCGCCTTCTTGCCGCGCAGCTCGCGCAGGTAGTAGAGCTTGGCGCGGCGCACGTCGCCCCTGGTGACGACCTCGATGTGGTCGATCACCGGCGAGTGCACCGGGAAGGTGCGCTCCACGCCCACCTGGAAGCTGACCTTGCGGACGGTGAAGGTCTCGCGCACGCCGGCGCCCGAGCGGCGGATCACGGCGCCCTGGAACACCTGGATACGGCTGCGGTTGCCCTCGACGATGTTCACGTGCACGCGGACCGTGTCGCCGGGACGGAAGTCGGGGATGTCGGACCGGAGGCTCGCGGCGTCGACGGCGTCCTGAAGCTGGCTCATGACGGTTCTCCCTGGGCGCGCCGCCGGTCGGCCCGGTTCGGGGCGCTGGGATCAGCGCCGGGCGAGACGGTGCCGCGGGATTGGAAGAGTCCCCCAGCGGCAGGAACGGCCGCGGCACGATCGCCCATTCTGGCACACCCGGCGGCCGCTTCGCGGATCCGGGCGCCGGTCA
>JBQCCU010000521.1:0-3387 GCA_051961935.1 Amnibacterium sp.
CGACTTCGAGGGCGCCGAGGCCGACGAGGACGCCGAGGCGGAGGATGCCGCCGAGGGCTCGGACGACGTCCCCGGAGGGGACGGCGCGGCCGCTCCCCGGCGCGACGCGACGGACTGAGCCGGCTCAGTCCAGCCGCGGCAGGCGCTCCACGACGTGCTCGATGCACGCGATGAGCGCCGCCACGTCGGCCGGGTCGACCGAGACGAAGGTGCCGATCCGCAGCTGGTTGCGGCCGAGCTTCCGGTAGGGCTCCGTGTCGACCACACCGTTCGCGCGGAGCGTCGACGCGATCGCGACCGCATCCACCCCGTCGAAGTCGATCGTGACCACGACGGGCGAGCGGTCCTCGCGGCGCGCCACGAACGGATGCGCGTAGGGCACCCGCTCCGCCCAGTCGTAGAGGAGCGCGGACGAGGTCGCGGTGCGCGCCGCCGCCCAGCCGAGGCCGCCCTGCTCCTCGATCCAGCGCAGCTGCTCGTCGAGCAGCACGAGCGTGGCGATCGCCGGGGTGTTCAGCGTCTGATCGAGGCGGGAGTTGGTGAGGGCCGCGCCGAGGCTCAGGAACTCGGGGATGTAGCGGTCCGAGGCGGCGATCCGCTCGATCCGCTCGATCCGCTCGATCGCCGCGGGGGAGCAGAGCGCGAACCAGAGGCCGCCGTCCGACCCGAGGTTCTTCTGCGGGGCGAAGTAGTAGACGTCGGTCTCGGCCGCGTCGAAGGCGATGCCGCCGGCGGCGCTCGTCGCGTCGACGACGGTCAGCGCGCCCGGCGCCGTCACGCGCCGGACGGGTGCCGTGACGCCGGTCGAGGTCTCGTTGTGGGGCCACGCGTAGACGTCGATGCCGTCCTCGGGCACCGGCTCCGAGCGCGTGCCCGCCTCCGCGGTGCGGACGCTCGGCGCCTGCAGCCACGGCGCCTTCGCGGCCGCCGCGAACTTCGCGCCGAACTCGCCGAACGAGCAGTGCTGGCTGCGCCGCTCGATGAGGCCGAAGGCCGCCGCGTCCCAGAACGCGCTCGAGCCGCCGTTGCCGAGCACGACCTCGTAGCCGTCGGGGAGCGAGAACAGCGCGGCGAGGCGGCTGCGCACGGAGCCGACGAGCGACTTGACCGGGCGCTGGCGGTGGGAGGTCCCGAGCAGGGACCGGGACAGGTCCACGAGGGCGTCCACCTGCTCGCGGCGCACCCGGGAAGGGCCGCAGCCGAACCGGCCGTCGGCGGGGAGGAGATCGGCGGGGATGTCGAGGCTCGCCACGAGCACGGGAGCCTACCCGTGGGGCCCGTGTGGCGCCGAGTCGGCCCTGCGCGGCCGTTCCAGCTGCCCGGGCGCCCCTGGGCACGCCGCGGGACGGTCGGAGGCCTCGACGTAGGATCATGGGCGGCCCGCTGGGGCCCGGACGGAAGGAGCAGCCCTGCCGTGACGGACCTCGTCGACACCACCGAGATGTACCTGCGCACGATCCTCGATCTCGAGGAGGAGGACATCGTCCCGCTGCGGGCGCGCATCTCCGAGCGGCTCGGCCACTCCGGGCCGACGGTCTCGCAGACGGTGGCGCGGATGGAGCGGGACGGCCTCGTCGTGCTCACCGGCGACCGCCATCTCCAGCTCACCCCCGAGGGGCGGGTGAAGGCGGTGCACGTGCTCCGCAAGCACCGCCTCGCGGAGCGGCTGCTCAGCGACGTGATCGGGCTCGACTGGGAGTACGTCCACGACGAGGCGTGCCGGTGGGAGCACGTGATGAGCGAGCAGGTGGAGCGGCGCCTCGTCGACCTGCTCGGCCACCCCACCGAGTCCCCGTACGGCAACCCCATCCCGAGCCTCGACGACCTGGGCGCGGTCCCGTCCGCGCGGTTCCTCGACGGCGTCGTCTCGCTGGTCGCCCGCGTCCGCGAGCAGGACGGCCCGAGCGAGGTCGTCGTCCGCCGACTCGCCGAACCGGCGCAGTTCGATCCGGAGCAGCTCGCCCAGCTGAAGGCGACGGGGGTGCTGCCCGGCGCGACCGCGACCGCGACCGTCGTCGCGGGCGGGGTGCGGCTCGAGGTCGACGGGTTCGCGGAGGCGCTCGTGCTGCCGACCGAGCTCGCCTCGCACGTCTTCGTCGCCGACTGAGGCGCGCACCTTCCACTTCTGATCGAAGGTTCGGCGCGTCGCCGGGCGATCCGTGAGCGTTTCGTTACGTTGAAGACCGCTCGACGGCCAGCCAGGTCGTCGGGTACGGCGATCACGGCGTCCCCTCGCCTGCTCGTGAACGCCGTAGGCAGCGCGAGCAGCACCGAGCAGGACGGCCCACAGGCCGCGGGACCGGGAGGATCCGTCATGGCCGAGGCCCAAGGATGGGGAACGCCGACCGGCGCGTACCGCGCACCGACCGTGACCCCACTGCCCTCTCGTCGCGCGATGCGGAACGTGCGGGACACCGCTGACGCACGCTCCGCGCGACGGCCCGAGCACGCCGCGCGGCGCGTCACCCCGCCCGCGCGCCCCGAGGTCGTCGCCACCGCCCCCGTGCCCTCGACGCCGAAGCGCCGCAGCCGCTCACGGGTCGCCTTCTCCGCGGTCGTGATGACCCTCGCCGCAGGCCTGGTCGCCACCCTCGCCCTCCCGTCCTACGCCTTCGACCCCTGCCACGGCACGCGCGGCGGCGGCGTGATGGCCCAGGGCCGCACCCCCCCGAGCAGCGGCGACCAGCAGCTGCCCCAGGTCGCCGCCGACGTGAAGACCACGAAGGTCACCCGGGACGCGGTGACCGCCACGACCGCCGCCGAGCTGAAGCGTGCCGCGCTCGCCAAGGCCTACTCGGCCTACACCGGCCCCACCGCGGCGCAGCTCGCCGCACGCGCCGTCCCGTCCGGCGCCGGGCTCTCCGGCGTCTTCGCCACGGCGCTGAAGTACGAGGGCGTGCCCTACGTCTTCGGCGGCGCCGACCCGAGCGGCTTCGACTGCTCCGGCTTCGTCATGTACGTCTACGCGCAGTTCGGCGTCTCGCTGCCGCACTCCGTGCACCAGCAGGACGCGCTCGGCACCCCGATCACCGAGGCGCAGGCGCAGCCCGGCGACGTCGTCGTCTTCAACGACGACTCGCACGACGGCTTCTACGCCGGCAACGGCATGATCCTGCACGCCCCGTACGCCGGTGCGAGCGTGCGCGAGCAGCCGCTCTGGTCGAGCGACATCCACTTCATCCGCTTCGCCGTCAAGTAGCGGCCGCGGCGCCGTGCCGCCTCGCCTCCGGGGGCGACGGCGCCGATGAGGTGCTTCCATATGCGCGCATCCGGCGGTGCGATGCGCGAATTCGGGAGCACCTGCTGAAGGCGGCCCCGTCGGGTGTCGACATATGCGCGCATCCGGCGGAGAGATGCGCGAATTGTGAAGCATACGATTGGGCGGCC
>JBQCCU010000522.1:0-3264 GCA_051961935.1 Amnibacterium sp.
GTGCTCGACTGCGGGAAGAACACGGCGAGCAGGTAGAGGGCGTAGGACGCCGACCAGAGCCGGGTCAGCGCGCCGAGCCGCCGCACGGCCGGGGTGAGCAGGAGCAGCGCGAAGCCGCCGATGACGACGACGAGGAGCACGGCCGCCACCGCTGCGGCGCCCGCGTCGCCGACGAGCCGCTGACCCCAGAAGTGCGCGGCGAACCACCACGGCGTGAACAGGCCGAAGTCGCTGCTGCCCGTCCAGAGGGCCCGCCAGGCGGACTCCGTGCGGACGTAGGCGTCGGGCACCCCGGTGGCGAGCGCGGCGATCGCGGTCCAGGCGAACCCGGCGGCCGCCGCGACGGCGGTGAGCGCGACGCCGCCTGCGAACTCCCGGCGCGGCAGCGGCTCGCCGCCGGTCCTGGCCGCCCGGATCCGCAGCAGCAGGTGCACCCCGACGGCCAGCGCGAACGGCAACGCATCCGGGCGGGTGAAGGCGAGCGCGAGGACGACCGGCACCGCGGATCCGTACCGCCGGCGCTCCACGAGGCAGAGCGCCCCGAGCAGCAGGGCGAGGCCGAGCGACTCGGCGTACGCGGTCTGGAGCACGAACGCGACGGGTGAGCAGGCGGTCAGCGCGACGGCGAAGTCCGCCGCCCGGTCGCCGATGCGCGGCCGCAGCAGCAGGGACAGCAGCACCGCCGCGACGAACCCGGCCGCGAGCGAGACGAGCAGCGCGACGGGCGGCCACGCGGCCGTGCTCCCGAGGGAGAGCACCTTGACGAGGTACGGGTAGAGCGGCAGGAACGCCCACTGGTTCGTGTCGACCGCACCCGAGGCGGTGACCGGCAGCACCGACGGGTAGCCGTGCACGGCGACGTACCAGTACCACTGGCCGTCCCACGCGGTCGAGAGGGTGACGAGGTCGGGATGGGCGCCGGCCCGCGACGCCGGCGTCGCCCGGCTGCCCACCCAGATCAGCAGCAGCGTCGTGACGACCCGGGACGCCGCGAAGATCGCGAGCGCACGCCCCCACCAGGGCAGCCGCGCCCAGGGGCCGGCCGGAGCCGGCTCGTCTCGCGCGGCGTCCGCCGCCGGTGCGGTCAGCCCCGGGTGAGCCACGCCCGCAGCCCCGCCTCGCAGGAGCGGATCTGCTCGGTCGGCACGCGCTCGTCGTCCGCGTGGGCGAGCAGCGGATCGCCCGGGCCGTAGTTCACGGCCGGCACCCCGAGCCGCGAGAACCGGGCGACGTCCGTCCAGCCGTACTTCGGCCGGGGCGTCGCCCCGACCGCGGCGACGAAGTCGCGCGCCACGGGCACGTCGAGGCCCGGCCGCGCACCACCTGCGAGATCGACGATCCGCACGTCGTACCCGGCGAACACCGCTCGGACGTGCGCCTCGGCCTCCTCCGGCGAGCGGCTCGGCGCGAAGCGGTAGTTCACGTGCACCATGCACTCGTCGGGGATCACGTTGCCGGCGACGCCGCCCGTGATGCCGACGGCGTTCATCCCCTCCCGGTAGACGAGACCGTCGACCTCGACGGAGGCGGCCTCGTAGGAGGCGAGGCGCTCGAGGACGGGCGCGGCCCGGTGGATCGCGTTCACCCCGACCCAGCCGCGTGCCGAGTGGGCGCGGCGCCCGTAGGTGCGGATCTCCGCGCGGAGGTTGCCGTTGCAGCCGCCCTCGATGCCGCCGTCCGTCGGCTCGCCGAGGATCGCGAAGTCGCCGGCGAGCTCCTCCGGATGCGACTGGGACAGCAGGTTCAGGCCGTTGACCGCCTCCGCGACCTCCTCGTGGTCGTACCAGATCCACGTCACGTCGAGCGCGGGGTCGGCGAGCTCCGCGGCGAGCTTCAGCTGGACGGCGACGCCGCCCTTCATGTCGACGGTGCCGCGGCCGACGAGCACCTCCTCGCCGGCGACGGTCTCGATCCGGGTGGGCAGGTTGCCGTTCACGGGCACGGTGTCGAGATGGCCGGCGATCACGACCCTGGCCGCACGCCCGAGCTCGGTGCGGGCGACGACGGTGTCGCCGTAGCGGCGGACGACGAGGTGCGGCACCGCCCGCATCGCGGCCTCGACCGCGTCGGCGAGGGGGCCCTCGTGGTCGGAGACGGTCTCGATGTCGCAGATCGCCCGTGTGAGGTCGACGACGTCGGCGGAGAGATCCAGGCCGGGCACGGGAGCCACGGTACCGGCCGCATCCCGCCAGGGGCCCTCACGGGGCCGCGGATAGCCTGGGCCGGTGACCGACGACTCGCGCACCGCCAGGGGCCTCGGCCTCGCCACCGTGGCCGCCGACGGCGGCGTGCTCGACACCTGGTTCCCGGCGCCGGCGCTGGGTGGGGACGCGCCCGCGTCGCCCGTCGACCTCGAGCGGCTCGCGACCGAGGACCAGGGGCTCGGCGTGCGCCGCGAGGTGATCGACGTGCGCATCGACCTCGACACGCCGCCCGCGACCGTGCCGGACGCCTACCTCCGCCTGCACCTGCTGTCGCACCGCCTCGTCGCGCCGAACACGCTGGTCCTCGACGGGATCTTCGGGGTGCTGCCGATCGTGCTCTGGACCTCCCGCGGCGCCGTCGCGCCCGAGCGGGCCCCCTTCCTCCGTCTCGCCGGCGACGTGGTGGTGCGCGGCCTCGACCGCTTCCCGCCGATGACCGACTACGTGGTGCCGACGGGCGTGCGGATCGCCGACGCCTCCCGCGTGCGCCTCGGCGCGCACCTCGCGCCGGGCACCGTCGTGATGCACGAGGGCTTCGTGAACTACAACGCCGGCACCCTGGGCGCCTCGATGGTGGAGGGCCGGATCTCCCAGGGCGTCGTCGTCGGGGACGGCTCCGACATCGGCGGGGGCGCCTCGATCATGGGCACGCTCTCCGGCGGGGGCACGGAGCGGGTCTCGATCGGCCGGCGCTGCCTGCTCGGCGCGAACGCGGGCCTCGGCATCGCGATCGGGGACGACTGCGTCGTCGAGGCGGGCCTCTACGTGACCGCGGGCACCAAGGTGACGCTGCCGGGCGAGGGCGGCCGGGTCGTGACGGCCAGGGAGCTCTCCCACGCGTCGAACCTGCTGTTCCGCCGCAACTCCCTCACGGGTGCGGTGGAGGCGGTCTCCCGCGACGGCGCGGGCATCACCCTGAACGCCGCGCTCCACTGACTCGGACGAGCGCTTCAGCAGGACGAGATCTCTTCAGCAGGACGAGAACGCCTGTTTCGTCCTGCTGAAGCGATCTCGTCCTGCTGTGGTGCTCGATGGGGCGCCGGGCTACCGCTCCAGGTGA
>JBQCCU010000523.1:0-3195 GCA_051961935.1 Amnibacterium sp.
CCCTGCTGCCCGGCATGCGTGCGGCCGGCTGGGGTCGGGTCGTGTCCGTCGCGAGCGTCACCGGCACGGTGATGGCGAGCAGGGACGACGTGGCGTACGCGGCGGCGAATCCGATGCCGCTCGGGCTGCCCGCGCCGGTGACGAGGGCGGTCCGGCCGGTGAGGTCGAGCGAGGCGGGGAGCTCCATGCCGCCACGCTAGGGCGTACCGGTCAGGGCACGCGGACGTCGACGTCGAGGCCGCCGGACACCGCTTGGACGATCGTGATCCGGCCCCCGGGGGTGAAGGGGGCGAGGTCCTTCGCGGCGCGGACGGCCTCGGCGGGCGTGCCCGGCCCGATGGGGTACCACTCGTCGAGCGCGCCGAGCGGGCTGCCCTTCCGGAGGTCGCCGACGATGACGCTCCAGTAGTAGAGGTTCGAGTAGATGCCGGTCGACGAGCCGAGGCCGCCCTTCGCGGGCGGTGCGGTGAAGTAGGCGGCCATCCCCTCGATCAGGGCCTGGTTGAAGACCGGGTCGCGGTTGAAGTCACGGGGCGTCTCGACGTCGAGCCACCAGCGCCGATGAGCGGCGTCGACGACGCCGGGGATCGCGGCGTCGAAGCGGGCGGTGGACCAGCCGAACACGTAGGCGCAGGCGCGGCTGGTGTGCGAGCCGCGGCACCCGTGGCCGTAGGCCGCCGGGATGGCGATCCGGCGGCCGGCCACGACATCGGAGGACGGCCAGCGCGGGGTCGCCCAGCGTCGTTCGGCCGGCTGCCACGGGTCGGCGGCCATGACGTAGTAGGCGACGGCGCCCGGGCCGCCGGTGGCGGTCGCCGCCCACGCCATCGTCTTGCGCAGGCAGCCGCTGACCGTCCCCGGCACGCCGTCGTTCACCCCGACGATCGCGAACGCCGGATGCGGCAGGGCGTGCGCCGTGATGGAGCGCCGGCAGTTCGGCCAGGAGGCGTCGGCGCCGACGGCGGGTGCGCCCGGCGCGGCATGCAGCGGCACCCGCGGCAGCGCCGTCGACTCCTGCGACGGCAGCGACAGCAGCACGATCGCGAGGATCCCGAGGCCGACGGCGATCGCGAGCGCGTGGAGGCCGGAGGGGCTCTTCGCCCTCCCCCTGCGGCCGCGCGGGCGTCGCGCTGCGGGTCGTCCGGCCACCGCCCCACGGTCGCACACGGGGGCGCCGGCGCGGCGCGCGGGCGGCGCGTTTCGGGCGGATCGGGTGGTCCGCCAGGATGGCGACGTGCAGCTGCTCGTCGCCGACCCCCTCCCCTCCCCGCTCCGCAGGCCGGACGCACAGGTGCCGCCGCCGCTCCGCGTGGGGCTGGTGCAGCACCGGTGGCGGCCCGACCGCGACGCGCTGGTCGCGGAGCTCGCGGACGGCATCGCGACGGCCGCGGGCGAGGGCGCGAAGGCGGTCTTCCTCCCCGAGCTCACGCTGTCCCGCTACCCGGCGGACACGCCGGCGCCGGGCGTGGCGAAGGAGTCGGCGGAGCCGCTGCTCGCGGGCCCGACCTTCGCGTTCGCGGCCGAGCAGGCGGAACGGCACGGGATCTTCGTGCACGCCTCCCTGTTCGAGCGCCCCGCCGAGGACGACCGGCCCGAGGACCCGCGCGGCTACAACACGGCGATCCTCGTGGCGCCCGACGGGAGCCTCGCGGGACGTACCCGGAAGACGCACATCCCGATCACCGCCGGCTACTACGAGGACACGTGGTTCCGCCCGGGCGACGCCGGCGACGCCTACCCGGTGCACGAGCCGGCCGGCCTCGGGGTGCGCCTCGGGCTCCCCACCTGCTGGGACGAGTGGTTCCCCGAGGTCGCCCGCCTCTACGGGCTCGCCGGCGCCGAGGTGCTCGCGTACCCGACCGCGATCGGCTCGGAGCCGGACTGGCCCGACTTCGACACCCAGCCGCTGTGGCGGCAGGTGATCGTGGCGAACGGGATCACGAGCGGCCTCTTCATGGTCGTGCCCAACCGGTACGGCGCCGAGGGCGCGATCACCTTCTACGGCTCCTCGTTCCTCTCCGACCCCTTCGGCCGGGTGCTGGTGGCGGCGCCGCGGGACGCCTCCGCGGTGCTCGTCGCCGACCTCGACCTCGCCCAGCGGCGTGAGTGGCTCGCGCTGTTCCCCTTCCTGCTCACCCGGCGGCCGGACAGCTACGGGGCCCTCTCCGACGCGGTCGATGCGGCGCGGCACGGCTTCGGCACCGTCCCGACCTTCACCGCCGGCCGATGACGTGGCGGATGCCGGCCGAGACGGCCCGGCAGGAGCGGCTCTGGATGTCCTTCCCCCGGCCGAACGCGACGCTCGGCGACGCCGAGGAGGCGCAGGCCGCCTGGTCGGCCGTCGCGCACGCCGCGCTCGAGTTCGAGCCGGTCACGATGCTCGTCGACCCGGTCACGCGCGAGGACGCCCGACGGCACCTGTCCGCGGAGATCGACGTGCTCGAGGTGCCCCTCGACGAGAACTGGCTCCGCGACTGCGGCCCCACCTTCGTCGTCGGGGACGACGGGCGCCTCGGCGCGGTCGACTGGATCTTCAACGGCTGGGGCGCGAACGACGACTGGACGGCCTGGGAGCACGAGCAGCACGTCGCCCGCACGGTGGCCGAGGCGGCGGGCGCCGAGGTCGTGCCGTCGCTGCTCGTGAACGAGGGCGGCGCGATCCACGTCGACGGCGAGGGCACCGTCCTGCTCACCGACACCGTCCAGCTCGGTGCCGGCCGCAACCCCGGCTGGACCCGGGAGCAGGTCGAGGCGGAGATCCACGCCAGGCTCGGCACCAGCAAGGCGATCTGGCTCCCGCACGGCCTGTCCGGCGACTACGGCAGGTACGGCACCCAGGGCCACGTCGACATCGTCGCCGCCTTCGCCCGCCCGGGCGTGGTCGTGGCCCACCACCAGCCCGACCCGGCGCACCCGGACCACGAGGTGACCAGGGAGATCGTGGGCCTGTTGAAGTCGGCGACCGACGCCCGGGGCCGCCGCCTGGAGGTCGTCGAGGTACCCGCGCCGACCGTCCTGGAGGCCGACGGCCACTGGGTCGACTACTCCTACATCAACCACTACCTCTGCAACGGCGGCGTCGTGCTCTGCGGCTTCGACGACCCGCGCGACGAGCAGGCGGCCGGGATCTTCCGGCGGCTGTTCCCCGAGCGGACGGTCACACTGGTCGACGCCCGGACCGTGTTCGCGGGCGGG
>JBQCCU010000524.1:0-6580 GCA_051961935.1 Amnibacterium sp.
CCACGAGCGCCGCATCTCCGGCGCCCTGATCGAGGCGGGCGGCACGAGGACGCTCGTCGTGAAGGGGGCGCCGGAGGCGGTGCTCGCCGCCTGCACCGACGTGCCCGGGACCGCGGCGGGCGTGCTCGCCGGCCTGCTCGCGGGCGGTGCGCGCGTGCTCGCCGTCGCGTCCGTCGATGCGCCGGGCGACACCGCGGCGGCCGACGTGCCGCTCGCCGGCATGCGGCTCGCCGGCTTCGCCGCCTTCACCGACCCGCCCCGCGCGGACGCCGCCTCGTCCCTCCAGCGGCTCACCGCCCTCGGCGTGCGGGTGCTGGTCGCCACCGGCGATCATCCCGTCGTCGCGGAGCGGATCGCCGACGGGCTCGGCCTCGACGGCGGCGGCACCCTCACCGGCACCGATCTCGACGCGCTGGACGACGCGACCCTCGCGACCCGGCTCGCCACCACCCGCATCCTCGCCCGCGTCTCGCCGCAGCAGAAGGCCCGGGCGGTCCGCGTGCTCCGCGGCGAGGGACGGACCATCGGGTTCCTCGGCGACGGCGTGAATGACAGCCTCGCCCTCCACGACGCCGACGTCGGCATTTCGGTGGACTCCGCGACGGACGTCGCGAAGAACGCGGCCGACGTGATCCTGCTCGAGAAGGACCTCGACGTGATCGCGACCGGCGTCGCCGAGGGGCGGCGCATCTTCGCGAACACGATCAAGTACGTGTTCATGGCCGCGTCGAGCAACTTCGGCAACATGATCAGCGCCGCGGCGGCGTCGGCGTTCCTGCCGTTCCTCCCGATGCTGCCCGAGCAGATCCTGCTCAACAACCTGCTCTACGACGCGAGCCAGCTCACCCTCTCCACCGACCGCGTCGACGAGGCGGCGCTGCGGGCGCCGTCCCGCTGGGACATCGGCGCCATCCGTCGCTTCATGCTCGTGTTCGGCCCGCTCAGCTCCGCGTTCGACCTCGCCACCTTCGCGCTGCTGATCGGCGGCTTCCACGCCGGGGCGGTCGAGTTCCACACGGGCTGGTTCATCGAGGGCATGCTGACGCAGACGCTCGTCGTGCTCGTCATCCGCACCCGGCGGAGCCCGTTCCTGCGCAGCCGCCCGAGCGCGGCGCTGCTGCTCGCGCTCCTCGGCGTGGTCGCCGCGGCGCTCCTCCTGCCGATCAGCCCGCTCGGGCCGGTGCTCGGCTTCGTACCCCTGCCGCCCGGCCTGCTGCTCACGATCGGCGCGCTCGTGGTCGTCTACCTCGTGCTCGCGGACATCGCGAAGTGGGCGCTGTTCCGCGCGGAGGCGGTCCACCGGCAGCCGCTGCATCCGCACCGGCACCTGCGCCGCTCCCTCGCCCGCTTCGGGATGCTGCCCGTCCGCCGCGGATGACCGGCTCCGCGGTGACTTGCCGCTTTCCGCCCTCCAAGGGGCCGGTGCGGGGCGAGAAGTGGCACGTCACGCGGGGGACGAAGGGCTCTGCCGTCCCCGGCCCGCCGCCGGGAGGCTCGGGCTGCGGCCCGGTCGGGCCCCACCCGGGTCGAAGGAGCCACGATGCCCCGCACCACCGTCGTCACCGGGTCCGCGAGCGGGATCGGACGCGCCACGAAGGAGCTGCTCGAGGAGCGCGGTCATCGGGTGGTCGGCGTCGACGTGCGGGACGCCGAGGTTCCCGCTGAACGCGGTCGCGCCCGGTGTCGTGCTCACCCCGATGACCTCCGGTCTCACGGCGACCCCGGAGGCCAGGGAGCAGCTGGCCGGCCAGGTGCCGATGCCGTTGAACGGGTTCTTCGAGCCGCGCGCGGTCGCCTACCTGCTCGCGTGGCTCACGAGCGAGGAGAACGCCCACCTCTGCGGCTAGATCGTCTACATCGACGGCGGCTCCGACGTCGTCCTCCGCGGCGACAGCACGTGGTGACCGGCGCGGGGTGAACGGTCTGGAGGGGTGGCTGCTCGACTCGGCCGGCAGCCCCTTCGTGTTCCTGCTGGTGGCCGTGGACCTCGCGATCTCGGCCCTGCTGGTCGTCCTGCCCACCCAGGTCCTGCTCGTCGCGCTGTCCACGCTGCTGCTCGCCCGCGGCTCCGGGCCGCCGGCGCTGCTGCTGCTGCTCGTGTCCGCGCTGATCGGCACGTGGACCGGGGACGCGGCGGTGTTCGTGCTCGCCCGGCGCGCCGGCCTCGGGCACCATCCGTGGTTCCACCGGGGCCGCATCGGCCGGGTGAGGGCGGCCCTGCGCACCCGGTTCACCGCCGACCCCGCCGGCGTGCTGCTCGCGGCCCGCTTCCTCCCGCTCGGCCGGCTGGCGACGGTGCTGCTCGCGGCCGAGACGGGGATGCGTCCCCGCCGCTACCTCCGGATGTCGCTCGTCGCCGCCGGCGTGTGGGCGCTCGCGTGCATCGCGCTCGGCGGGGTGGCCGGCGCCTGGGCGGCCGCCCAGCCGCTGCTCGTGACGGCGCTCGCCGTCGTCGCCTCGTTCGGGCTCGTCGCCCTCGTGCACCTCGTCGACCGGCGCGCCGCCGCGTGGGAGGGCCGCCGCCACTCGGCTACGGCTCGAGATCGGCGATGAAGCGCGGCCCGCGGTGCCCGTTCACGCACTGCCAGAGGAAGTAGCGGCCCGGGCTCGACAGGTCCTCGACCCGGCCGATCGCCTCCGCGCCGCAGCCGTGCTGGGGACAGGCGAAGACCTCGGAGGACGGATCTGGACTCACGGTGGCTCCCCTGCGCGTGGACGTCGCCGGATAGGGAGCGTCGTGCGACCAGCCTGCGCCCCCTATCCGGAATCCGCGTGCGGAATCCGGATACTGCCAGGGGATCCACTGCTCCGCGCACCGTCAGTCCCGCTGGAACAGCGCCCGGCGCATCGCGAGCCGCAGCTCGACGTCGTGGCGCATCACGAGCAGCGCGCGCTCGAGCAGGTGGGCCTCCCGGTCCGTGAGGGCCGTATCGCGCCGGTCGAACAGGGTGAGGGTGGCGATCTGCCGCCCGTCGGAGCCGGTCAGCGCCCGCCGCGCGATCGCCTGCTCGAAGTCGGACACCGCCGGATCGGCGCCGAGGACGTCCGAGGGCGCCGCGGAGCGGGGGACCGTCGCCTCGTCCGCGGCGCGCCGCCACTCGGTGCGCGCCCGTGCCGCGGCCTCCGCGCCGGGCACGGAGGTCACGAGCGCGCCGTCCTCGAAGGCGAGCACGCCGCGCGAGGCGCCGAGCGCGAGCACCGCGAGCTCGAGCGCGGGCCCGAGCTGCTCGGGGGCGACGAGCCCCTCGAGCGTCATCGGTGCCGCATCCGGCGCCGATGTGGATCCGCCCGTCCCGCGCGTGGCGAGGAGGTCGTCGGCGAGGAACTGCTGCAGCTCGACGGCGAGCTCGTGCAGGCCCACCCGGTCCCGCGGTGCCCTCGCGGTCATCCGGCGCAGCAGATCCGCGACGGGCCGCGGCACGTCGTCGGGCACGACGGGGTCCCGGACGAGCCGCTCGAAGGCGGACTCCTCGACCGTGCCGGGGTACTCCACGTGCCCCGTGATCGCCTCGAGCAGCACGAGGCCGAGGGAGTAGATGTCCGACTCGGGCGTCGCGTTGCGGCCCTCCACCTGCTCCGGGCTCAGGTAGGCCGCCGTCCCCACGGTGAACGTGCTGAGCTCGGCCTGGCCGATGCGGGACGTGATGCCGAAGTCGGTGACCTTCGCCACCACGGGCCGCACGCTGCGGATGCTGGAGATCAGCACGTTCGCCGGCTTCACGTCGCGGTGCAGGAAGCCCGCCTGGTGCATGTAGTCGAGCCCCTCGGCGATGTCGAAGCCGAGCCAGCAGGCGTCGGCGACGGTCATCGGCCCGCGCTGCAGCCGCTGCTTCAGCGACTCGCCCTGCACGTACTCCATGACCAGGTACACCTGCTGCGCCTGCTCGGGACCCGTGTCCACGCCGGCGTCGATCAGGGTCGTGAGCGCGTAGTGGTTCAGGGCGGCGGCGACCCGCGCCTCGATCGCCTCGAGGCTCGAGCGGGAGGCGGGGACCGCGCGGCTGCGGAACAGCTTGACGGCGACGTCGCGGCCGAGCACCAGGTCGCGCGCGAGCCGGACGGTCGCCTCGCCACCGCTGCCGAGCGTCTCGCCGAGCTCGTAGCGACCGCCGAGCACGATGGCCCCGGGCCTGCCGGCCGGCTGTGCCCGCGGGGCCGGCGGTGCGGGTTCGGGGAGAACCGCTCCGGCGGCCTCCGTGTCGGGCGGGATCGCGCCGGCGGCCACCGGCTCGACCATCGGCTCCGCCACCGACTCGGCCTCCCGACGACGCCGGGCGCGGCGGCTCCACTCGAAGGGCTCGGCCATGGTCACTCCCGATCCGATACGACGTCGCGGGTGTCGGAGATGTACACCGAGTCGTTCAACGGCGCGCGGGACCGGCGCGGACGGCCCGGGTCGAGGTCCTCCTGGTTGCGCGACAGCAGCACGGCGGTGCGGTGCACGAGGCCGCCGAACCCGACCTTCGCGATCAGGTCCGCGGCGCAGAACGCGAGCTGGCTGATGACCGCGACCGCCCCGCCCGCGAATACGCCGCACATCCCGTACACGATCGGGTACAGCAGCCAGGTGCTGAGCAGCAGCACGATCGCGGAGCGGTACGACGAGCGGGCGGCCTCGGGCAGGCGCGGCAGCGAGGCGAGCATCGCCCGGAAGAACAGGAGGTAGAGCACCCCGAAGAAGACCGCCCCGATCAGCCCGAAGAGCGTGTACGTGAAGGACGACCGGCCCGTGGTCACGATGAAGGCGCCGAGGAATCCGCTGCCGATCATCGCGACCGCGCTGATCATCCCGATCCGGCGCGTCCACCAGAGCGCCCGCGCGTTCAGCGAGCTGATCGAGACCAGCTCGATCACGAGCAGCGGGACGGTCGCGCTCCAGTCCATGTAGCGGAGCGCCCAGGCGTAGCGAGCGATCGGCAGCGGCTCGTACACGAGGGAACCGAGTGTCCCCGTCGTGCGGTAGCCGAACACGAAGGCGAGCGTGACCCCCAGGTAGGCGATGAAGGCGATCGCCACGACCCCGCTCGCCGTCAGGCTCGCTGCGCGGTAGGCGCCGGCGGACTCCCGCGCGGTGAAGCGCACGCGGACCAGCGTCGCGAACAGCGTGAGGCCGGTGGCGACGAGCCCGAAGAGCACGAGGTCGTGCTGCGCCTGCGTGAGCGGCGCGGTCCAGGGGGGCTGGATCATTCGGGCTCCTTGCCGAAGGACGGGTCGGTCTGCGGGCGCGGGGCGCGCCCGAAGCCGTCGAGGTTCCGCAGGGCGTCGGCGGACAGCTGCAGCTCGACTCCCGGGTCGATGCGCCGCAGTGCGGCGACGATCCGGAGCTCGAGGTCGAGCACGAGCGAGTTGAGGTCCTCGTCCCCCGGGAGCCGGAGGATGCCGTAGGTGAACCGGGTGATGCTGGTGCCCGGGGTGAGGTCGATCGCGCCGAGGAACCCGCGGCCGATCTCCGACCGGCTGCGGACGAGGCTGCGGTGCTCGTCCTGCACGTCGAGGTAGAGCTGCCCGTAGCGCAGGTCGGTGGCCTCGCGGGGCAGGCCGAGCTCGCGGACGAGGCCGACGAGGGTCTGCTCCCAGCCCGTGTGCACGGCGGCCGTGATCCGCACGAGGCCCCGCTCGGATCCGGTCGCCCGGCGGGCGCGGTCGCCGGGGCCGCCCGCGCGGAGCGCGGCGAAGACGCCGGCCGCCGCGCCGAGGATCGCCAGCACGGCGAGGACGATGAGGAGTGCGGTCATTCGGGTGCCGCCGGGGTGGCGAGGTCGAGCGGGGCGTCGGCGGCGCCGCCGGGGGCCGCCGACGGCGGGACGACGGCGTCGGAGATGCGGCTGCCGTCGAGCCAGAGCGTCTCCGCATGCCGGTTGAGGCCGGTCTGCGCGTCGAAGGCGGTGCGCATCTTCGCGGTCTTGTGGATGAGCACGCCGAACAGCACCTTCGCGACCACGTCGGCGGCGCAGAGCAGCAGCTGCCCGACCACCGCCCAGGTGCCGCCGGACGTGGCGCCCTGGAGGCCGAAGACCACCGGGTAGACGAACCAGGTCACCATCAGCACGACCATCGCCGTGCGGTAGGGACGCCGGGCGCTCGACGGCATCGCGGGCAGGGAGCGCAGCACGGTGGCGAGCACGACCGCGTAGACGGCCGCGAAGAAGACGGCGCTGACGACGCCCCACGCGATGAGCGCGGCGCGGTTCTGCCCGTCGTCGACGGCGACGCCACCGATGTAGCCGGTGGCGATCATGAGGAACGCGGCGGCGATGCCGACGGCCCGGGTGCGCGCGATCGCGGCGCCGCGGAGCGCGGACACCGCGACGAGCTCGACCACGAGCAGCGGGACGGTCACCGACCAGTCCATGTACCGGATCGCCCATGCGAGCACCGCATCCGGCCCCGGCACCCAACCGGACCCGTTCCACCGGTACTGGGCGGCGAACTGCACCGCGATCAGCACGTAGGAGAGGAACGCGACGGTGAGCACGCCGAGGCTCGCGGCGATCGCCGGCCGGTACCGGCCGCTCACCTCCCGGGCGACCACGAGGGTGCGCACGAGCATCGCGAGGAGCGCGAAGGCGGCGACGGCGGT
>JBQCCU010000525.1:0-3680 GCA_051961935.1 Amnibacterium sp.
TCCCGGAGGCCGCCGGGCTCCTCGGCCGACTCGTCGATGACGAGGACGTGCTCACCTGCGCGGTCCTGCCACGAGGTGTGCGAGCGGTCGGCGCGAAGCACCGAGGGCGCCCCGTCCGCGCCGAGGAGGACCTGCTCGTCCGTGCCGAGCGTCGAGGCGAGCAGGATGCGGCCGTCGCCCACCGGCAGGTACCAGCGCGTGTCGAGCACCCACAGCGGGCCGCCGGTCTCGCGGTCCTCGGGGTGCAGCGGCACCGGATCGCCGCCCGCCGCCGGCACCCGGTAGAGGTTCCACCAGCCGGTGCGGTCGGAGATCACGGCGAGGGTGCCGTCGTCGAGCCACTCGGGCTGCAGCACCGACTCGGTGGGGCCGCCGAGCACCGCGCGCCAGGCGCTGACGCGGCCGGCCTCGAGCTCCCCGACCCGCAGCTCGGTGCCGTCCCAGGGCATGTTCGGGTGGTCCCAGGCGATCCAGGCGATGCGCCTTCCGTCGGGCGACACCGCCGGCTGGGCCAGGAACCGGGAGCCGGCGACCACGCTCGTGATCGCCGCGGCGTCCTCCGCCGCGCTCCCATCGAGCGGGACGAGCACGAGATCCCGCTCGAGGTCCGTCGGGCCGTCCCCGGTCGCGGTCTCGCGAACGGCGAGCACCGCGTCCCCGGCGGCGCGCAGGCCGCCGTAGCGCACGCGCGGCTCGTCGGGCGTCAGTGGCACGGGCTCCTCGCCCGGACCGGCGACGCGCCGCAGCCGCTGGTCGTCGAAGTGCACGAAGACCGCGTGGTCGCCGACGGCGGTCCAGGCGCCCCCGCCGTACTCGTGGACCCTGCTTCGCACGTTCCACGGCGCGGGGAGCACCGCCTCCGGCCGCCCGTCCCGGCCCTCGCGGAACAGGCCGGTGCGCCGCTCCGCGCTGACCGGCTCCGACCACCAGACGCGGCCGCCGACGTAGGCGGCCTCGACGGGCACGTGAGCGCCCTCGGCGACGGCGGCGGCGTCGAGCGGGGACTCCCACTCGCCGTAGGGGGCGATGCGCGGCTCGGTCACGCGCCCACGGTATCGGCCGGGGGCGACGGGCTACGGGACGAGGGCCAGCTTGCCGCCGGGGTGCTCCTCGGCGAGGATCCGCAGCGCCTCCGCGGCCTCGGGCAGCGGCAGGGTGCGCGCCACGGGCACCGTCAGCCGGCCCTCCTCCGCGAGCGCGACGAGCCGGGCACGCGCCGCGCCCCGCAGCGCCGTGCCCGGATCCGCGCCGGGTCCCGAGCCGAGCGCCAGGCCGCCCGCGGCGAGCACCGGCTCGAAGGCGACGATCGTCGCGAGCCGGCGGGGGTCCCGCACCAGCTCGAGGGAGTCCCGCACGGCCTCGTCGGTGCCCACGCAGTCGAGGACGACGTCCACGCCCGCCGGGGCGAGCGCACGGACCCGGTCCGGCAGGCCGTCGCCGTAGGCGCCCGGCTCCGCGCCGAGCCGCTCCACCGCCGCGGCGTTCCCGGGGCTCGACGTGCCGAGCACGCGGGCGCCCGCGATGCGCGCCAGCTGCACGGCCATCGCGCCGACGCCGCCGGATGCGCCGTGCACGAGCACCACGTCGCCGTCGGCGACCCCGGTCGCCTCGACGAGGTGGGCGGCGGTCGTGCCGGCCAGCAGGAGGTTCGCCGCCTGGGGGAACGACAGGGAGCCGGGCTTCGGGAACACGTTGTCCGCCTTCGCGATCACCTCGTCGGCCCAGCCGCCGATCACCCGGTAGGCGAGCACCTCCTGCCCGACGACGAGGGGTCCGCCGGGTCCGACCGCGTCCTCCCCGACGGCCGCGACCACGCCGGCCACCTCCGCCCCGGGGCGCACCGGCAGCTTGGCCGGGTCGTCGCCGAACCGGCCCGCGACCTGCTTCGCGTCCGAGGCGTTCACGCCCGCGGCGCGCACGGCGATGAGCACCCGGCCGGGCGCCGGCGGGGCCACCTCCCGCTCCCGCACCTCGAGCACCTCTGACCCGCCGTACCGCGGGGCGATCACCTGACGACTCACGGACGCCATTCCACCCCACCGCGGCCGTTGCGGTCGTCGGAAGCCCGATCTAGCATGAGGAATCGAACGCGTGTTCGAAGACGAGGAGGTGCGCGATGGCCCGCACGACGGCCGGGACGGACGGGGCGGCCCTGCTGCGCACGAGCGAGCGCGGCATCCCCGTGGCGCTCGACTGGCACGCTCGGCGCTACCGCGTCACCGACGCCCCGACCCGGATCGAGGACGCCCTCGGCGTGCTGCTCACCCATCCGCTGCCCGTGCGCGGCTGGCGCTTCCAGGGCACGAGCGGCGACGGCAGCGAGACGCTCGTCTTCGACGTGCTGCTCTGCGACGACGCGTGGCGCGTGGTCAAGACGTACCACTGAGGCGTTTCGCCGCGGGGATGCGCCGGGGCCGGTCCTAGCCTGGCCGGGTGCGCCTGCGGAAGCGATGGTTCGGTGCGGTCGCCGCGGCCGCCACCGCGCTGACGGTCGGGGCGCTGCTCGCCCCCGCCGCCGTGGCCCTGCCCGTCGGCGACCCCACCTGGGCCGAGGTGCAGCGCGCCAAGCACAACGCGTCGGCGAAGGCCGCCGAGGTGCAGCGGATCGAGGCCGCGCTCGCCGGGCTGGAGCAGAAGGCCGCCGCGCTCGGCGCCGCCGCGATCAAGGCGCAGGCCGCCTACAGCGCCGCCGAGCGCCAGGTGAGGGCCGCGCAGGCCTCCCTCGCGTCGCTCGAGCAGCAGGCGGCGGCCGCCGAGGCGAAGGCGAAGGCCGCTCGCCGCACCGCCGGCACCGTCGCGACGCAGCTCTACCGCAGCGGCGACCCGACCCTCTCCGTCTGGCTCTCCGGCACGCACGCCGACTCCCTCCTGTACCGGCTCGGCGCCCTGTCCCGCATCGGCGACTCCTCCGCGGCACTGCTCGCACGCGCGGTGGCCGACGAGCGGACCGCGGCGGCGCTCGGCGACCAGGCGAAGGCGCAGGCACACATCCGGGATCAGCTGGCCGCGAAGGCGAAGCAGCTGTCCGACCGCGCCAAGGCCGCACAGCGCGCCGCGGACGCCCAGGTCGCGGCCACGAAGGCGCGCACGGCCACCCTGCAGGCCGAGCTGCGATCCCTGCAGGCCACGTCGAACGCGCTCCAGGCCTCCTACGCGGCGGCGCAGGCCGCGAAGGCGGCTGCCGCGGCGGCCGGGGACGGCGGTGGCGGCGGGGCGCTCAGCTCCGGCTCGGCGGGCCCCGGGTCGCTCTCCCCCGGTGCGGCGCAGAGCTACGCGCAGGGCCGGATGGCCGCGTACGGCTGGGACGGGAGCCAGTTCGACTGCCTCGTGCGGCTCTGGAACATCGAGTCGGGCTGGCAGTGGAACGCCTACAACCCCTCGTCCGGCGCATACGGCATCCCGCAGGCCCTGCCGGCCGACAAGCTCGCCAGCTCGGGCAGCGACTGGCGCACGAGCTCGGCGACGCAGATCGAGTGGGGCCTCGGTTACATCCAGAACCGCTACAGCACCCCGTGTGGCGCCTACGCGTTCGAGACGTCGCACGTCCCGTACTGGTACTGATCGCGCTCAGGACAGCGAGCGGTACTCGCTCCGGAAGTAGACGAGCGGCGAGCGGTCCTCGAGCCCCGGAGCCTCGAGGGCTCGCACCCGGCCGAGCACGAGCACGTGGTCGCCGCCGT
>JBQCCU010000526.1:0-4889 GCA_051961935.1 Amnibacterium sp.
CGGCTACGGCTTCGGCTGGCCGTGGACCGGGCTCTCCCGGGCGGTCACGCTGTGGGACTGGCTGCAGGCCCTGCTGCTCCCGATGGCGCTCAGCCTGGCGCCGATCCTGCTGCTGAACCGGCGACGCCTCCGCCGCACGCACCACCTCGTGCTGGTCGGCCTGCTCGTCGCGTTCGCCGTGCTCGTCCTGCTGGGCTATCTCGTGCCGCTGGCCTGGACCGGCTTCCCCGGCAACACGCTCTGGGACTGGTTCGAGCTGACGCTGCTCCCGGTGGTGGTCACGGCGACCCCGGTCTGGGTGCGGGCGAACACCGTGCAGCGCCGCCACCTCCTCGCCGCCGGCGGCGCCATGGCGGTGTTCGGCGTGCTCGTGATCGCCGGCTACACGATCCCGCTCACCTGGACGGGCTTCCACGGCAACACCGCCTGGGACTGGGTGAAGCTGCTGCTCATCCCCGCCCTGCTCCCCACGGTCGTCATCCCGCTCCTGACCACGCGGATGCGGCGCTCGCTCGGCGTCCCCGCCCCGCCTCCTCCGCCGTCGGCCGAGTGAGCCGTTCCGCGCCCCCGGTTCCTGACCGCCGCGACACCCGGCCTCGCTACGGTGCGGGGGTGATGCCGCGCCGCCTGCTCCCGGCCGTCCTGCTCTGCGTTCTCGCCCTCACCGGCTGCACGACCGCCGCGCCGACGCCGCCGCCCGGATCCAGCCCGGTCACGACGGTCCCGCCGACCACCGCGCCGCCTCCGGCCCCGGCGCCGAGCCCCACCGACACGGCGCCCACGACGCAGCCCGCGGCCGAGGGCTGCGCCGCGAACACCACGCCGCTGCCGGCCGGTGCGCAGCCGGCGCTCGACGGCGACCTCGACGGCGACGGGAAGGACGACCGGATCTTCGCCGCGCCCTCCACGAACCGGTTCGGCATCGTCACCGCGTCCGGCGCGGTGCTCCTCGTGCACGACCCGCTCGCCGGACCCGGCCGGCACACCGCGTGGGCGACCCGCATCGCCGGCGGCGCGGTCGTCCTCACGATCGCGGACGGCCGCGGCGCCCTGCTGTTCTCCCTGCAGCACGCGGGAGGGACCTGCACGATCGCCCCCGTGGCGAACCCGCAGGGCGACCAGTACGCGTTCGACCAGGAGGAGCTGCGCGGCCACGGCACCGGCGTCGGCTGCCGCCCGCAGGACGGAGCGCTGCAGCTCGGCGGGTACGACGCGCACGCCGTCGGAGCCGACCGGTTCCGCGTCACCTTCACCCGCGTGACCGTCTCGCCCGACGGCCGCACCGCCAGGAACGGCGCGACGACCCTGGTCGCCGCGTCCGCGGCGCGCGACAGCGCCACCGTCCGGATCGCCCGCGACTCCACCTGCGCCTCCGTGCCGATCGTCGGTACGAGCGGCGAGTAGGCCCGTCCGCGCCGGGCGCTCACCGGCGCGTGCGAGGGTGGAGCGGTGCGCCTGCTCCTCGTCCGTCACGGCCAGATCCCCTCCAACGTCCACGGCATCCTCGACACGGACGAGCCCGGTCCCTCGCTGACCGACCTCGGCCGCGAGCAGGCCCGGGCCCTCGCCGGCACGCTCGGCGACGAGGCGATCGACGGCCTCTGGGCCTCGGTGCTGGTGCGCACGCAGGAGACCCTCGCGCCGACCGCCGACGCGCGCGACCTGCCGATCGCCGTGCTGCCCGGCCTGCGGGAGATCCAGGCGGGCGACCTCGAGGGCGAGCGGACCCGCGACGCGCACCGCGTCTACCTGGAGACCGTCTTCGCCTGGGCGACCGGGGATCGCGCACGGCGGATGCCAGGCGGCGAGAGCGGCCACGAGTTCTTCGCCCGGTTCGAGGCCGCGCTCGCCGAGATCGCGGCGACCGGCGCCGAGGACGTGGTGGTCGCGAGCCACGGCGCCGCGATCCGCTGCTGGTCCGCCACGCTCGAGGGTGCGGACCTCGACTTCCTGGGCACGCATCCGCTGCCGAACACGGCGATCGTCGCCGTCGAGGGCGGGCCGGGCTCATGGCGGATGCGGGCCTGGCGCGAGGCGCCGCTCGGCCAGCCGGTCGCGCCGCCGGATCCGGTGGCCGACCCGGCGGGTGCCGGCGGCTGAGCCGGCGCACGCGGCGGGAGACGTGCCGGGCGGAGGGGATCGTGCCGGGAGCAGGCCGGACGGGCGGCTTGCGGCCTCCACGCGGCACGGATGCCTACGCCCGGGACGGCTGGCAGGGCGGCTCCAGCGCAGGCCCTAGTACTCGAGGCGCATCACGAGCCGTCGCGGGGTCGGAAGCGCGACCTCCTCGAACCCCTCCCGCCGGAACTGGCTCGCCGTGCCCACGTGCGTCTCGCCCCACGGGACGTCCACACCGGGCTCGGTGCGCATCGGGTAGCCCTCGAGGGCCCGCGCGCCGCCGTCCCGCGCGTGCGCCACGGCGCCGGCCAGCATGGCGCTGCTGACCCCGCGACGGCGGAAGCCGGCTCGTGTGACGAAGCAGGTCACCGACCAGACGCCCGGATCCGAGAGGTCCTCGCCGCGCTCCCTGAGCGCGAGCCGCTGCCGCTTCAGGTACGGGTAGGCGACCCGCGGCTCGACCGCGACCCAGCCGACCGGCTCCCCCTCGAGGTAGCCGACGAGCCCCGGCGTGGTGGCGGCCTTCGGGTCGCCCCAAGCGGCGCTCATCCGGAACCGGTGCCGGAGCTCCTCCGGCGGCGCCTCCCAGTGCTCCCGGCCGGTCACCTTGAACCGCTGGCACGAGCACGAGGCGGGGCCGCCCCGCAGGCCGAACACCGCCTGCACGTCCGCCCAGGAGGCGGCGGTGCCGGGCACGACCGTGAGCGGGAGACGGGGTGCGGGGTCCATCCGGCCGAGCGTGCCAGCGGTGCGGTCGGGAGGTCAACCGGCGACCGGCAGGATGGACGGGACCCGACCGCCGACGAGGAGCAGCCATGGCAGACGCGACCCGACCGCTCGACATCACGACCCGGGTGGTCACGCTCGGCCGGCCCGCGCCCGAGCGGGACGCACCGCTGAACACGCCGGTGACCCTCGCCTCGACCTACGTGGCGGGCGGCGAGGCCGAGTACGGCCGCTACGCGAACCCCACCTGGGCGGCGTTCGAGGAGGTGCTCGGCGACCTCGAGGGCGGCCGCTGCCTCGCGTTCGCGTCGGGGATGGCGGCGATCGCCGCGGTGCTCGACCTGGTGCCCGCGGGCGGCCGGGTGGTCGCGCCGCGCCACTCCTACACCGGGACGATCGGGCAGCTCCGCGACTCCGCTGACCGCGGCCGCCTCACGGTCGACCTCGTCGACATCACCGACACCGCGGCCGTGGCCGGGGCCGCCGCGGGGGCCGCGGTCGTGTGGATCGAGTCGCCGACCAACCCCGCCCTCGAGGTGGCCGATCTCGCGGCGATCGCGGCCGCCGCCCACGACGCGGGCGCGCTGGTGGTGGTCGACAACACGTTCGCGACGCCGCTGCTGCAGCGCCCGATCGAGTCCGGCGCGGACGTCGTCGTCCACTCGGCGACGAAGTACATCGCGGGGCACAGCGACGTGCTGATGGGCGCCGTCGTCGTGACGGAGGACGAGCGGTACGAGGAGCTGCTCGGGATCCGCTCGCTGCGCGGCGCGATCCCGGCGCCGCTCGAGGCGTTCCTCGCGCTGCGCGGGCTCCGCACCCTGCCGGTGCGCCTCGAGCGCGCCGAGGCGAGCGCGCGGGAGCTGGTGCGCCGGCTGTCCGCGCATCCGTCGGTCGGCGAGGTGCGGTACCCGGGCTTCGGCGGGATCGTCTCGATCGTGCTGCCGGACGCGGAGACCGCGGACGGCTTCGTCGAGCGCGTCGCGCTGTGGCGGCACGCGACGAGCCTCGGCGGGGTCGAGTCGACGCTCGAGCGCCGCAGGCGGTGGCCGGCCGAGGCCCCCACGATCCCGGCGGGCCTCGTGCGCCTGTCGGTCGGCCTCGAGCACGTCGACGACCTCTGGGCCGACCTGGACGCCGCACTCCGCGGCTGACGCCGCACCTGCACATCCTCGGGACGGATGTCCTCGCTCGAGCGGATGCATCCGGCCCGAACCCGCACACGGGGAGGCCTCAGGCGAGGAGCGCGCGCACGTCCTCCGCGGTGAGGGCGGCGGCGAAGCGCTCGTCGTCGTCGAGCACCGCGTCGAACACGGCGGCCTTGCGGGCCTTCAGGGCCGTCACCTTCTCCTCGATGGTGCCGGCCGCCACCATCCGGTACACCATCACCGGCTTGTCCTGCCCGATGCGGTGGGTGCGGTCGATCGCCTGCTCCTCCGCGGCGGGGTTCCACCACGGGTCGAGCAGGAACACGTAGTCCGCCTCGGTGAGGTTCAGGCCGAACCCGCCCGCCTTGAGGCTGATCAGGAACACCTGGGCGTCCCCCTGCCGGAACGACGCGATCGCGCCGTCGCGGTCGCGGGTCGTGCCGTCGAGGTAGGCCGTGCGCACCCCGGCCTCGCCGAGCCGCGCCTCGACGATCCGCAGGTACGAGGTGAACGAGCTGAAGACGAGCGCCTTGTGCCCCTCGGCGAGCACGTCCTCGAGCTGCTCCAGCAGCACCGGTAGCTTCGAGCCGGGCGTGTCCGCGTACTGCTCGCCGAGCAGCGCCGGGTCGAGGGCGAGCAGCCGGAGGAGGGTGAGCGAGCGGAAGACGATGAAGCGGTTGCGGTTCAGGTCCTCGAGCAGCCCGAACAGCTTGCGGCGCTCCCGCTGCAGCCACACGTCGTAGAGGTCCCGGTGGGCGGGCGCGAGGTCGACGGTGAGCACCTGCTCCTGCTTCGGCGGCAGCTCGGGCGCGACCTGCTCCTTCGTGCGCCGCAGCAGGAACGGGCGGATGCGGCGGCGCAGCCGTTCCAGCCGCTCGGCGCGCAGGCCGGCGGACA
>JBQCCU010000527.1:0-3142 GCA_051961935.1 Amnibacterium sp.
CCGCCGTACTGCCAGAGCAGGGACTCGAACTCGAACGTGCCGGTGAACACGTAGCCGTCCACCCACTCGCCCTGGATGCCCTTGGCCTTCAGCTTCTGCAGGTCGGCGAGGTAGCTCGTCTTGTCCTGGCCCTTGTTGTTCACGAAGGCCCAGTCGGTCGAGCTCGACCAGACGCCCTTCTGGGTGCCGATCTGCGGGACCGGCGCGGCGGTCCACTGGTCCTTCAGCAGCGCCGTGTTGCTCGTCTGCCAGATGCCGTTCCAGTTGAAGGCGGTCTTGCCGGCGATGAGGGCGTTGATGTTGCCGTCCTGGGCGACCTTCGCGGGGCTGTAGCCCTGCTTGACGAGGTTCACCATCCAGGTCAGCGCCTGCACGCCGGCCGGGGAGTTGAAGGTGGCCTTCGACACGTCCTTGTTGAACAGGTCGCCGCCGTACTGCCAGAGCAGGGACTCGAACTCGAACGTGCCGGTGAACACGTAGCCGTCCACCCACTCGCCCTGGATGCCCTTGGCCTTCAGCTTCTGCAGGTCGGCGAGGTAGCTCGTCTTGTCCTGGGGGATGTCGGTCGGGCTGATGCCGGCCTTCTTCAGCACGTCCTTGTTCACGTACAGGCCGAGGGGCGTGACGCTCCACGGGATGCCGTACTGCGCGCCCTGGTACACGCCGTGCTCGAAGAGCCCGGGCGGGAAGTCGCTCGCCGTGTAGCCGAGGTCCTTCACGATCGAGTCGGCCTTCAGCAGGAGGCCCTGCGCCGCGTAGGTCGCGATGTCGTCGCCGTGCGCGACCGTCACGTCCGGTCCCTTGCCCGCCTTGATCGCGAGCGGCATCTTCGCGCTGATGTCGGCCCACTGCATGGCGACCGGGTTCACGGTGATGTTCTTGTGCGACCCGTTGAACTGGGTCACCAGCTTCTTCAGGATCGTCTGCTGGTCACCGCCGGTCCAGCCGTTCCAGAAGGTCACCGTGACCTTCGGACCCTTGTAGTCCCCGCTCTGGACGGCCCCGCCGCCACCGGCTGAACCGCCTCCTCCGCTGCTGCAGGCGGCGAGCATCGTGCCGAGCCCGAGCGCCACCGTTGCGGCGATCGCGCGTCGGGCGAACCCCTTCTTCATCTGCTCCCCTTCGAGTGATTGCATCCCGTCACGCCGCCACGAAGCATGGTGCGTCGAGGTCGGACGACGACTGGCGAGAAGTTCCAGCGCTGGTAAATGCACGTCAACCTGCGTGAGCCGATCGGGAGAACGTGTACGGTCCACTTCCAGGTAGGCCGATGGCCGACAGGAGCGGGATCCGAGGGAGCCGGATGGCCAGGGTGCGTCTCGAGGACGTGGCGCGCCACGCGGGCGTGTCCATGAAGACCGTCTCCAACGTGGTGCACGACTTCCCCCACGTGAGCGCGAAGATGCGCGAGCGGGTGCAGGCGTCGATCGACGAGCTCGGCTACCGGCCGAACGCGATGGGCCGGGGGCTCGCCACCGGCCGCACCGGCCTGATCGCCCTCGCGCTCGCGGACGTCACCATCCCCTACTTCGCCGAGCTCGCCCGCACGGTGTCGACCCATGCGACGAAGCGCGGCTACCGCCTGCTGCTCGAGCAGACCGACAGCTCGCTCGAGGAGGAGCGCGCCATCGTGTCCGCCAGCGAGGCGGGGCTCGTGGACGGTGTGATCTTCCAACCGGCCGCGATGTCGTCCCTCGAGATCGCCCAGCACCGCGCGGACGTGCCGATCGTCCTGCTCGGCGAGGGCCCGGCACCGCTGGGTGTGGACCACGTGATGATCGACAACGTCGAGGCGGCGACCACCGTCACCCGCCACCTCGCCGCGCTCGGCAGACGGCGGATCGGCTTCCTCGGCCACGAGGAGGGGCGCCCCACGCAGACCTCCAAGATCCGCATCATGGGCTACCAGCGGGGCCTCGAGCTCGAGGACCTCCCCGTCGACCCGTCGCTGCTCGTCGCGAGCGCCGAGGTGTCCGCGCACGCGGCCGCGGCGGCGCTCGGCGCGGCCCTCGACGCCGGGCTGCGCATCGACGGGCTCGTCTGCCGCGACGACCTGGCGGCGATCGGCGCCCTCCGCGCGCTCGCGGAGCGCGGCATCGACGTGCCGGGCGAGGTCGCGGTGACGGGCTGGGACGACATCACGATGGCGTCGTTCACGCACCCCACCCTCACGACGATCGCCGCGGACACCACGGCGCTCACCGACACGGCGCTCGATCTGCTCGAGGAGCGGATCGACGGCTTCGAGGGCCTCGGCCGGCATCTGATCGTGCCGCACCGCCTCGTCATCCGGGAGAGCGCCCCGGAACCGGGGGTCCTCTCCACAGCCTTACAGCGCTAGAAATGGTGCACACTAAGGCGCATGCACGACGATGCCGTCTCCGACCTCAGCACCCACCCTCGACCGCGACTCGTGCGGTCGGCGTGGAAATCGCTGGAGGGTTCCTGGGGATTCGCGCACGACGACGCGGATGAGGGCCGTTCGGCCGGATGGGCCGCGGGCTTCCCGACGGACCGCACGATCACGGTCCCGTTCCCGCCGGAGTCCGAGGCGTCGGGGATCGCCGACCCCGCCTACCACCCGGTGGTCTGGTACCGCCGCACCCTGACGTCCGCCGACCTCGCGGCCGCCGGCCGGACCGCGGACGCGCCGCGGGTGCTGCTCCACTTCGGTGCCGTCGACTACCGCGCCACCGTCTGGCTGGACGGCGCGCTCGTCGGCACGCACGAGGGGGGCCACACGCCCTTCTCCTTCGACCTCACCGAGCACGTGCGCACCGGCGAGGAGTGGACCCTCGTGGTCCGCGCCGAGGACGACCCGCTCGACGTCGGCCAGCCCCGCGGCAAGCAGGACTGGCTGCCGGAGGCGCACGTCATCTGGTACGACCGCACCACCGGCATCTGGCAGCCGGTCTGGCTGGAGGCGGTGCCCGCCCTGGCCGTCGCCCAGCTGCACTGGACCACGGACCTCGGCACCGCGCGCGTCACCCTCGAGGCGCGGCTCGACGCCGTGCCGCCGGCCGGGACGACCTGCCGCGTCGTGGTCGCGCACGAGGGGCGCCCCCTCGCCGAGGTGACCACCGCCGTGTCCCGCGACCGCTTCTCGGTGGTCCTGCCGCTGCCCGAGCAGGAGAACGGGCAG
>JBQCCU010000528.1:0-3766 GCA_051961935.1 Amnibacterium sp.
TCGACGGGGGGGTGGTGGGCGGGGGGCGCCGTGACGCCCACGGCGTCGACGTCCGCGCCCAGCACGGCTTCGAGCGACCTGTCGTGGATGGGGCGCCCCGCGAGGGGCGCGAGGGCCTTCGGCACCCCGAGGCCGAGCCGCACGCCGTCGCCGGCTGCGACGACGACGACGGTGGTCAGGAGGCGAGCACCTCGTCGAGCACGGTGGAGGCCTGCTCCTCGTCGGTCTTCTCGGCCAGGGCGAGCTCGGAGATGAGGATCTGGCGGGCCTTCGCGAGCATCCGCTTCTCACCGGCGGACAGACCACGGTCCTGGTCTCGGCGCCACAGGTCGCGCACGACCTCGGAGACCTTGATCACGTCGCCGGAGGCGAGCTTCTCGAGGTTCGCCTTGTAACGGCGGGACCAGTTGGTCGGCTCCTCCACGAAGGGGGTGCGGAGCACCTCGAAGACCCGGTCGAGACCCTCGCGGCCGATGACGTCACGGACCCCGACGAGGTCGACGTTGTCGGCCGGCACCTCGATGGTGAGGTCGCCCTGGGCGACGTTCAGCTTGAGGTATGTCTTCTCCTCGCCCCGGATGGTCCGCTTCTTGACTTCGACGATCTTCGCCGCTCCGTGGTGCGGGTAAACGACGGTCTCGCCGACTTCGAACTGCATGGGTGTCCCTCCGAAAGCGGCCCCCAGCCTAGCACAGCGCGTCTTTCGGACCGGGTGGCGGGAGGGGATCCAGGGGTCCGCCCTGGACCCGTCCGCTAGGCTGCACGCGGGTCCGACCGCCCCGCTCCCCCGTGTCCACGGAGGGGAACGGGACAGAACGAAGGGTGTGCTCCGGTGAAGATGCGCGTTGCGGCATCCGTCGCGCTGGCGGGACTGATCGTCCTCGGGGCGAGCGGCTGCGAGTTCATCAGCCCCCAGGACACGACCCAGATCAACCAGGTCGCGGACGGCCTGGACGCGAACGTCGGCGACGTCGCCGTGCGCGATGCGCTGCTGTTCACGGCGAACGGCACCGAGGCGAGCCTCGTGGCCACGTTCGTCAACAGCGGGTCGGGGAGCGCGACGGTCTCCATGCAGTACACGACCACCGCCGGCCCGCAGACGCAGCAGGTGACGGTGCCCGCGAACGGCTCCATCTCGGTGCGGCCCGGCGCGCAGGCCAGCGTCACCCTGTCGGGCATCTCGGCGAAGGCCGGCTCGCTGTTCCCGGTGTTCTTCACGAGCGGTGGCCACCAGGCCATGGTGAAGGTGCCGGTGCTGAACGCGACGCTGCCCGGCTACGAGACGCTCACCCCCACGCCGACGCCGACCCCGGTCGCGCCGAGCCCGACGCCGTCGTCGAGCACGGGCGCGCCGACGCCCACGCCGACCGCCTCGGCGACGCCGGCGGCCTGAGCGCGCCGCGCATCAGCCCTCGGGCGGCAGGTCCTCGAACCGGTAGCCGAGGCCGCGCACGGTGAGCAGCAGGCGCGGCTCCCCCGGGTCGTCCTCGATCTTCGCCCGGATGCGCTTGATGTGGACGTCGAGCGTCTTCGTGTCCCCGAAGTAGTCGGAGCCCCACACCCGGTCGATCAGCTGACCTCGGGTGAGCACCCGGCCGGCGTTGCGGAGCAGCAGCTCGAGCAGCTCGAACTCCTTCAGCGGCATCGCGGTCTCCTTGCCGCGGACGAAGACCGCGTGGCGGTCCGCGTCGAGGCGCACGGTGCCGGACTCGAGCACATCGGGACCGGCCGCATCCGAGACCTCCACGCGGCGGCGCAGCACCGCCCGGATGCGGGCGAGCAGCTCCCGGCTCGAGTACGGCTTCGTCACGTAGTCGTCGGCGCCGAGCTCCAGCCCGACGACGATGTCCACCTCCGCGTCCTTCGCGGTCAGCATGATGATCGGCACGTCGGAGACCGCGCGGATGCGCCGCGCGACCTCGGTGCCTGGCAGCACGGGGAGCATCAGGTCGAGCAGCACCAGGTCGGCCCCGGTGCGGTTGAACCGGGCGAGCGCCTCGGCGCCGTCGGCCGCGGCCGCCACCTCGTAGCCCTCGCGCTGCAGCAGGTAGACGAGGGGCTCCGCGATGGCGGGCTCGTCCTCGACAAGCAGGATCGTGGTCACACGCGTTCCTTCTCACGACGCCTCGGTCGTCCCTGCTCCGGTGCCGGCGTCTCGGGCAACCGGATGGTGAACGTCGAGCCGCGGCCGGGCCGGGACCAGACCCGGACCTCGCCCCCGTGGTTCTCGACGATGTGCTTGACGATGCTGAGCCCGAGGCCGGTGCCGCTGCCGCCCACCTGGCGGGAGCGGGCCGGGTCGCCGCGGTAGAACCGCTCGAACACCCGGTCGAGCTCGTCCTCGGGGATGCCGATCCCCTGGTCCGTCACCGACACCTCGACGACGCCGTCCCGGGAGCGCACCCCGATGCCGACGTGCCCGTTCGGGGCGGAGTACTGCACGGCGTTGGCGACGAGGTTGTGCACGGCGGTCGTGAGCATCGTCTCGTCGCCGAGCACGTGCACGCCCGACCGCTTGCCGACGACCACGTCGATGCCCTTCGACTCCGCGATCACGCGGTTGCGGTCGACGGCGGCGTTCAGCACGTCGTCGAGCGGCACCGGACGGGGTTCGTGCAGCGGGTCGCGGGACTGGATCCGGGAGAAGTCGATGATCTCCCGCGTGATCTGCGCGAGCCGGGCCGCCTCGGCCGTGAGCCGCGCGGCGAACCGGCGCACCTGCTCCTCGTCGTCCGCGGCGGAGTCGAGCGCCTCGGCGAGGAGGCTGACCGCGCCGATCGGCGTCTTCAGCTCGTGGCTCACGTTCGCGACGAAGTCCCGCCGGACCGCCTCGAGCCGCACCGCGTCGGACCGGTCCTCGACGAGGAGCAGCACGAAGCTCACCCCGACGGGGGCGGCGCGTGCGGCGACGTGAAGGGTCGGCGGCCCGACGGATCCGCGCCGCAGCAGCAGGTCGCGGTTCCGGGCGGCGTGGGCGGCGCGCGTCTCGTCGACGAGGGCGACGAGGTCGGCGTGCACGAGGAGCCGGCCCGCCACGAGGCCGAGCGAGCCGGCGGCCGCGGTGGCGTGCAGCACGGTGTTCGAGCCGTCCAGGACGATGGCCGGTCCGTCGAGCGCGCCGAGCACCGCGTCGATACCGTCCGGCAGCCGCTGCTCGAGCAGGTCGAGGGCCTCGCCGCCGCGGTCGACCGCCGCGCGGTAGAGCAGCGCGAACACGGCGCCGACGATCAACCCGAAGACGAGGGTGAGCACCACCAACTGCGCCGTGCCCATGCGGCTTACACTAGGTGCCCGTTCAGGCATGCAGACCGCCGCAGGGCGAGACGGGGCCCCGAGTTGGTCCCGTGTTCGCCCGCGCGGCACCGGATGTTCACCTTCGGCCGGGACGGTGGCCCCTGGACACGTGACAGAGGGGACGGACGTGCGCGAGGTCTTCCAGCAGGAGCTCCATGAGGTGCAGGAGCGGCTCGTCCGCATCTCCGACCTCGTCGCCGACGCGATCGACAAGGCGACGACGGCGTTCAACGGGCAGGACGTGACGCTCGCGGAGAGCGTCATCGCCGACGACCACCTCATCGACGAGCAGGCCCGCGACCTCGACGAGCTCGCGATCGACATCCTCGCCCGGCAGCAGCCGGTCGCGCGGGACCTGCGCATCGTGGTGAGCGCGCTCCGCGTGAGCGCCTCGCTGGAGCGGATGGGCGACATGGCGGAGCACATCGCGCAGCTCGCCCGCACGCGCTTCCCCGAGAAGGTCGTGCCGAAG
>JBQCCU010000529.1:0-6601 GCA_051961935.1 Amnibacterium sp.
ACCTCGTGCACGCCGAGCTCTGCCGGATCCTCGGGCTGCAGCCGGACCGGGCCCGGGTGTTCACGGCGCGGGTCGGGGGCGGGTTCGGGGGCAAGCAGGAGCTGCTCACGGAGGACCTCGTCACCCTCGCCGTGCTCACGACGGGGCGAGCGGTGCAGTACGAGCTCACCCGCGAGGACGAGTTCACGATCGTCCCGATGCGGCATCCGAAGCGGGTGTCCGTCGCCCTCGGCGCCACCGCCGACGGCGTGCTCACCGCGATGGACCTCGACGTGCTGGCGGACACCGGCGCCTACGGCAACCACGCCCCCGGGGTGCTCTTCCACGGCAGCCACGAGTCGGTGAGCGTCTACCGGGTGCCGAACCGGCGCGTGCATGCCGAGTCGGTGTACACGAACAACCCGCCGTCCGGCGCGTTCCGCGGCTACGGGCTCGGGCAGGTGATGTTCGCGGTCGAGTCCGCCATGGACGAGCTCGCGCGTCGCCTCGGCATCGACCCGTACGAGCTGCGCCGCCGCAACGCCATCGTGCCGGGCGACCCGATCGTCGTGACGGATCCGGACGAGCGGACGGACCTGCAGTACGGGGGCTACGGGCTCGACCAGGCGCTCGACCTCGCCGAGGCGGCGATGCGGGAGCCCGGGCAGCCCGTTCCGGCCGACGGGGGCCCGTGGCGGGTCGGGGAGGGCATGGCGACGGCGATGATCGCGACCGCACCGCCGCGGGGCCACTTCAGCGACGTGCGGCTCACGCTCGAGCCCGACGGTGGGCTGCTGCTCGAGGTCGGCACCGCCGAGTTCGGCAACGGCACGACGACGGTGCACGCGCAGCTCGTCGCCGAGGTGCTCGCCGTGCCGGTCTCCCGCATCCGGATGCGTCCCTCGGACACCGACGCGGCCCGCTACGACACGGGCGCGTACGGCTCCGCCGGCACCGTGGTCGCGGGTGCCGCCGTCCACCGGGCGGCGACGGCCCTGCGCGCGGCGGTCCTCGCCGCGGCGGGGCCGGAGGCGCGCCTCACGGCGGAGGGGGTCGTGCGCGACGGCGCGGTGCGGCCCCTGGCCGCGTTCGCCCCGCTCACGGCGACGGGAACCGCGGACGGCACCCCCCGCGGGCTCGCGTTCAACGTGCACGCCTTCCGCGTCGCCGTCTCCGAGGCGACCGGTGAGGTGCGGATCCTGCGGTCCGTCCAGGCGGTCGACGCCGGCCGGGTGCTGAACCCCGAGCAGCTCCGCGGGCAGGTGGAGGGCGGCACCGCGCAGGCGATCGGCAGCGCCCTGTACGAGGAGGTGCGGGTGGAGCGCGGGCAGGTGCTGACCCGCGTCCTCCGCGACTACCACGTGCCGCAGATGGCGGACGTGCCGGACACCACCGTGCTCTTCACCGACACCGAGGACCCGAACGGGCCGTTCGGGGCGAAGTCGATGAGCGAGGCGCCCTACAACCCGGTCGCGCCGGCGCTGGCGAACGCCGTCCGCGACGCGATCGGGGTCCGGCCGCACGAGCTGCCCATGACGCGTGACCGCGTCTGGCGGCTGCAGCAGCCGGTCGAGTGAGCCGGTTCCGCCGGGGGCCGAAGCCGCCCGGCGGAACCGTCGGATCAGCGCTCGAGGGCGCCGGGCAGGACCGCCGTGTGGTCGATCCGCACGCCGGTGAGCGACTGCGGAGCGAGGCCGAGCAGGGCGAGGATCGTCGGCGCGATCTGCGTCGTCGAGACGTCCTTCCCGTCGACCCCGCGCCTGGCCCCGGCACCCGCCACCACCAGCGGCACGTGCCGGTCCGCCGTCGCGTCGCCGCCGTGCTCGGCGATCTTCTTGACCCCGCCGGTGTAGACGACGCCGTACTGCGCGATGCCGATCAGGTCTGGCGCGTGGGAGTCGCCCGCCCTCGCTCCGACGAAGCGGTCCGCGGCGGCGCCGGTGAGCACCCGCGTGAGGCCCGAGGCGTGGACATTCGTGGAGTAGGTGCCCTTCGGGTCCGTGATCGTGTTCGCCGGCGCGGCGTGCGTCAGCAGGTAGTGCGCGGCGAAGTCCCGCGCCGACGCGGACCGGTCCGACAGCCACAGCAGCATGCCGTCGTCGTCGACCGAGAAGTCGACGAGCGGCGCGGCACCCGGGTGGGCACCGCCCCACGCCGCGTTCAGCGCATCGATCACGGCGCCGTCGTCGACCCGGCGGAGCGCGGACGGACGGATCGGCGACTGGCCGTGCTTCGCCGACAGGATCACCGTCGTGCTGCCGGTGAGGTGGCGGCGCCGGATCTCCGTGAGCATCCGCCCGACCTGCTGGTCGACGAACCCGAGGGCCCGCTGCAGGAGCGGTCCAGGCGTGCCGGCCGACGTGTAGCCGCCGCGCAGCCCGTCGGACGTCGGCAGCTTCTGCGCGGTGGAGACCGTCTGGAAGTTCATGCCGAACACCGCCGGGGTGCCGACCTTCGCCGTCCCCGAGTGGTCGCGGCCGTCGATCTCGTTGAGGATCGCGGCCACCTTGAAGGAGTCGTACTCCTGCGTGAGCGCGTTGTCCGTGCTCCAGTCGTCGCCGGCCGCGTCCGCGACGCTGTTGATCTCCGGCGTGAAGAGGTCGTCGATCCCCGACCCGCTCGGCCCGTTCAGGATCTCGTAGGCAGGGTGCTTGTCCGACCACGCGGTCCGCAGGCCGGCCCGCTTCGCGACCTCGAAGACGGTGTTCGTGCGGAGGTACTGGTGCGGCAGCACGGCGGTGCACGTCTTCGGGTCCACCGGCAGCGCGGCCGCGTTCAGCAGCGTGGCCGGCTTCGGCGTCATCCGCAGGATCGCGGCGGTGAGCGCGTGCTTCGCGGCGAGGGTCTGCGCGAGCGTGTTCGTGGGCAGCGCGGCGAGGGCGGAGGAGGGGATGCCCTGCCCCGCGTCGAGTGCGATCGGGTTCTGGGAGTCGTCGGCCGCCTCGGTGAAGGAGACCTCCGCGCCCTTCGGGGCGGTGCTGCAGTCGGTCGTCCCCGCCGGCAGCAGGGTGTGGTTGAAGGTGTCGTCGTAGTAGACGCCGCTCGTGCCGGGTCCCGCGCCGGTGAGCTGGGCGACCATGCCGGGGAACGAGTCGGACGGGAACGTCGTGCTCGCCTCCGTGTAGTCGCGACCGGACCGGAGGAGGCCCGCCAGCGCCGAGCGCGGGTGGGTGCGCACGTACCAGGTGAGATCGGCCTGGTGCATGCCGTCGACGGACAGCAGGAGCACGTGCTTGGCGGGGGCGTGCTCGGCATGCGCCAGAGCGGGCACCGCCGGGACGGCCAGCGCCGCCACGAGACCGGCGGCGACCCCGCCGGTCATGAGAATCCTTCGCCGGGACATCGGCGTCTCCTTCCGGCACCCCTGGTGGATGCCCTGAACGGGTCTACGCACGCCGGTGGGCCCGCTGTGAGCGACCGGGTTGCCGGGCGGTGAACGGGTCCCGTCCCCGCGGCGACCGGCACCTGCGAGCAGGATGACGTGCCCGGCGGATCCGCCACTCGGGCGCCGGCGACGGCCAGGCGGGCCGGAGCGGTCAGCCGGCCGCGCCGCCCCAGCGGTCCGTGTCGAGCCGCCGGCCGAGCTCCGCTCCCGCCTCCGCGAGCCACCGCCCGGCGTCCGCCATGGCGGCGGTCCGGTCGGGAGCGAGGTCCTGGAGCGACACGGCCGCCGCGAACCCCGACGGCGGGGCGCCGAGCTCCCCGCACACGAGCGCCACGGGCACGCCCGCGACGCCGGCGAGGTGTCGCACGTAGCCGGTCACCTTGCCGGTGGCGGACTGCTCGTCGAACCGGCCCTCGCCCGTCACGACCAGGTCCGCATGGGCGACCCGGCTCGGGAGGCCGAGCGCCTCGGCGACGGCGGGGGCGCCCGGCGTGAGCTCCGCGCCCCACGCGGTCAGGCCCGCTCCGGTCCCGCCCGCGGCGCCCGCGCCGGGCAGCGCGGGGTCGATGCCGAGCGCGGCGGCGCCGGCCGCGAGCGCGGCCTCCAGCGCGGGGACGTCGGTGGCGGCGGCGCCCTTCTGCGGGCCGAACACGGCGGCGGCGCCCTCGGGGCCGAGGAGGGGCGAGCGCACGTCGGTCAGGACGAGCGCGCCCGCTGCGGGGAGCGGGAGGAGGGAGGAGCGGTCGACCGTCCGGACGTCGGCGAGCCCGCGGTTGCCGGGCGGGACGGGCCGGCCGTCGGCGTCGAGGAACCGCGCGCCGAGCGCGGAGAGCGCGCCGGCCCCGAGATCCGTGGAGGCGCTGCCGCCGATCGCGAGCAGCAGCCGGGACACGCCGGCGGCGAGCGCGGCACGGATCGCCTCGCCGAAGCCGATCGTGTGCGCGTCGAACGGCGCAGGGTGCTCGAGCAGGGTGATGCCGCTCGTGCTCGCGAGCTCGACGACCGCGGTGCCGCCCGGCGTGCCGGGACCGGCCGGCAGCAGGAGCCACGCCGCCACGACCGCCCGGCCGTCCGGCCCCGTCACGGTGACCGGCATGCGGCGGGCGCCGAGCACGGCGCCCGCCAGCGCGTCCAGCGTGCCTTCACCCCCGTCGGCCATCGGCGCGAGCAGCAGCTCGTCCTGCGGGCGCCGCCGGCGCCACCCCGCCGCGACCGCCGACGCGGCGGCGGACGCCGCGATCGACCCCTTGAAGGAGTCGGGCGCGATCACCACGCGGAGCGGACGATCGGGCATGGCGGTCATCCAAGCAGCGACAGCGGGACACCCGCTGCGAGCGCCGCCGGGTGCCGGGCGCGGCCGGCGGCGGGGCCCGTCCCGCGACCGCACGGCGGACGGCGTCGTCGGCGGGAGGACGGTCGCGGGCACGACGAGAATGGGAGCGTGAGCTCCACCGCGTCCGCCGCCCCGAGGCGGTTCGCGGCCCTGCGGGTGGCGGACTGCCGCACCTACCTCATCGGCGGGGCCCTCGCGATGATGGCCGACAACATCGAGCACGTGATCACCTACTGGGTGCTGTGGCAGCGCTACCACTCCCCCGTGCTCGCCGGCTTCGAGGTGTTCAGCCACTGGCTGCCGTTCCTGCTGCTCTCCGTGCCGTTCGGGGCGCTCGCCGACCGCTTCGACTGCCGCCGGGTGATCCAGGCAGGCCAGCTGCTGTTCGCCGCCGTCTCGATCGCGTGTGGCGTGCTCGTCGCGACCCACTCGCTGACGGTCTGGGCGGCCTGCATCCTCCTCGTGCTCCACGGCACCGCGGGCGCCCTGTGGGGGCCGGCCGAGCAGCTGATGCTGCACGACTTCGTCGGGCCGGCGGAGCTGCCGAGCGCGGTGCGGCTCAACTCGACGTTCCGCAGCCTCGGCATCCTGTTCGGTCCGGTGGTCGGCGGTGTGCTGCTCGTCGGCCTCGGCCCCGAGGCGGGCATCTTCGTCAACGCCCTCTTCTACGCGCCGCTCATCCTGTTCCTGCTCCGCACGAAGGTCACCGGGCACGACCGGGACGCCGCCGGGGACCGGGCGCGGCTCGGCTTCGGGGACCTCTTCCGGATCGGCCGGTTCGTCGCCGGCGATCGCACGCTCGTGTCGATGATCGTGCTCGCGGGCCTCGGCTCCTTCTTCGTCGGGGCGTCGCTGCAGAGCGTCATGCCGGCCTTCGCGGGCCGGCGCGGATCGGGGCAGGGGGGCGCCGCCTCCAGCGCCCTGCTGTTCGCACCGGGAGGCGGTGGGGTGATCGGCGGCCTGCTGCTGGAGGCGACCGGCCGGCCGCGGCCCACCATCCGGGCGGCGGTGGTCGCCACGCTCGTCTACGGCGCCGGGATCCTCGGGTTCGCCCTGACCGGATCGCTCCCCCTCGCCCTGCTGCTGCTGTTCCGCGGCGGCGTGGAGAACCTCGCCTCGATGTCGATCTCCGAGCCGGTGGTCCATCGGCTCGGGGGGCCGGCCGAGCGGGGCCGGGTGGTGGGCCTGTACGGGGTGGCGGCGAACGGGCTGCGGCTCGGCAGCGGGGTCACGGTCGGGCTCTTCGGCGCGGTGGTCGGCGTCGGCCCGGCTCTCACCTGGAGCGCCGCGGCGCTCTGCGTCGGCACGGTGATCACCGGCGCCGTCGCCGCCCGCGGCCGCAGGGCACGCACGCGACCGGCTTAGAGCGTCACCTCACCTGCGACGTGCGTGCGGGTCGCGCCCGCGACCCAGACGCCCTCGGCGTCGCGGCTCACGCGCACGAAGCCGTTCCGGCCGAGCGCCGTGCCCTGCCGCACCGTGTAGCCCGCCTCGACGATCCCCGCGCGGAAGAACCAGGTGGCGATGCCCGCGTTGAGGCTCCCCGTCACCGGGTCCTCCGGCACGCCGAGCCCCGGCACGAACGCGCGCACCTCGAAGTCGGCGGGGCCGCCCGCCGGATGCGGGCCGACCACGCCGATCGGGAAGGGCATGTGCTCGTAGTCCGGCTGCAGATCGAGCACCGCCCGCGCGTCCGCGAGCCGCAGCGCCAGCCAGCCGGGGCCGTTGTCCGCCCACTCGGCGTCGAGCACCCGGCTCGCCTCGATGCGGAGCGAGCGGGCCGCGGCCGCCCGGTCCTCGTCGCCGGCCGCGCCGGAGCGGATGAGGGGTGGCGCGGCGAGGGCGAACCCGTCCTCGGTGCGCCTCAGGTCCACGAGCCCGACCCCGCACTCCTGCACGAGCCG
>JBQCCU010000530.1:0-5168 GCA_051961935.1 Amnibacterium sp.
CGGCCCCGCGGCCGAGGAGCGGCCGGAGTACCTGCCGCACACCTCGATCAGCGTGCAGCCGCCGCTGCTGCCGGAGCCGAGCGGGATGGACCGGGTCGCGGCGGACCTGTGGGCCACCGGCATCTCCCCGGACGACCATCCCGTCGCGTACGTGCGGGGCGACCTCACCCGCCGCGGGGTCCTCCCGTCCACGGCGCTGCGGCAGGCGGAGACGGGGCGGCGGATCGAGGTCGGGGGCGTCGTGACCCACCGGCAGCGGCCCGCGACCGCGAGCGGCATCACGTTCCTGAACCTCGAGGACGAGACCGGGATGGTGAACGTGATCGCGAGCGTCGGCGTCTGGCAGCGGTACCGCCGCATCGCCAGGGAGGCGCCCGCGATGATCGTGCGCGGCATCCTCGAGCGCTCCCCGGAGGGGGTGGTGAACGTCGTCGCCGACCGGTTCGAGCGGCTGCCGATCGGCGCCAGGCACGTGTCCCGCGACTTCCGGTGAGGGCGCCTCGACGTCGAGGACGCCGTGGAGGAGCCGAGCAGCTGTCTCGGTTCCGGCTGCTTCGGATCCGCCATCGCGGCCCGAACTGAGACCGGTGATGTGCGCCGCCGACGTGCTGTCTCGGTTCCGGCTGCTTCGGGATGGCCGAAGCGGCCCGAATCGAGACCGCTAGGGCTCGCCGTCGTCGACGAGCCGGGGCACCGCCCGCGGCGGTGCGACGGGGAACAGCCGCCGGGGGTTCTGCAGCTCGGCCGGGACCGGCAGCTCGCCCCGCGCCAGGTCCCCTTCGTAGCGGGCCGCACGGGCGAGGAAGTCCGCCCCGTCGATCGTGACGGAGGCCGGCGGCCCGGTGATCTCCGCGAGGTGCAGCAGCGCCGGATCCGCGCCGAGCACGGCCAGGCGCGTCCCCGGCTCGAGCGCGTCGGTGAAGCGGTCGAGCTGCTGCGCCCAGGCCCGGGTCACCTTCCCGGCCGGGTTCACGGCCGGGATGCCGACGAGGCCCGCGTCCCGCCAGGTGGCGGCATCGTCGACGCGGACGACCCAGAGCGGATCCTGCGGGGCCGGGGGCGGTTCCGCGGGTGGCGGAGGCCACACGTAGTCGAGGTCCGGCCGCGTGCCGGGGAAGACGGCCTCGTAGAACGCCGGATCCTTCTGGATCAGCCGGGACCGGTGGCTCTCGTGCACCGCCTCGTCGCCGAGCCAGGGCGGCAGCAGGCCGCGCGCCGCGAGCGCCTCCTGCGGCACGCCGTCCACCTCGGGCGCGAACTCGACCAGCTGCGGCCGGACGGTGTCGGCATGGCCGCGCGTGAGCCACTCGTCGGTCATGGCGAGCCCGTACGCGGTGAGGGCGGGCACGTGGCCGCGCCACATCTGCACGACGGGGTGCCGCTGCCAGCCGTAGGTCGGCACGAGCAGGGCACGGAGGATCTGCAGGGTCTCCACGCGCTGCTTGCCGAGCCGGGGGCCGTCGAGCGAGGCCGCGCTCGCCGCGAACGACGGGTACGGCAGGAACGTCTGCACGGCGCCGACCCTAGGCGGCGCCGCCGAGCGCTCCCCGAGGGGTCAGCCGTTGATGCGCTTGCGGAGCAGGTCGATGCGGGCCTGCAGCTGCTCCGGCGACGCCTGCGCGACCGCGGGGCCGCCGCAGATGCGCCGCAGCTCGGCGTGGACGGCGCCGTGCGGCGCGTTCGTGCGGTGGGCCCAGAGCCCGACGAGGTCGTTCAGCAGGCTCCGCTGCTCCTTGATCCGCTTGTGCAGCGGCAGGTCCTGCACCGGCGGCGGGGCGGACGGCGGCGCCGAGTGCCCCTTCGCGCGGCGCTGCTGCTTCGCCTGCCGATGCCGCAGCAGGTCCCGCACCTGGTCGGGCTCGAGCAGCCCGGGGAGCCCGAGGAAGTCGAGCTCCTCCTCGCTGCCCACCTCGGCCTCGAAGCCGAACTCGCCGCCGTCGTAGAGCACCCGGTCGAACTTCGCGTCGCTGCCGAGCGCCTGGAACGACCCGTCGAGGGTGAGCGTCTCCGACGCCTTGTCCTGCCGGTTCGCCGCCGTGAGCGCGTCCTCGTCGAGCGCGCCGGCCGTCTCGTCGTCGCTCGGCCGGTCGAGCGCGTGGTCCCGCTCGAGCTCGAGCTGCTCGGCGAGCTTCAGCAGCACGGGCACGTTCGGCAGGAAGACGGACGCGCTCTCCCCGCGCTTCCTGGCGCGCACGAAGCGCCCGATCGCCTGCGCGAAGAACAGCGGCGTCGACGCGTTCGTCGCGTAGACGCCGACGCAGAGCCGCGGCACGTCGACGCCCTCCGACACCATCCGGACGGCGACGAGCCAGCGCGAGGTGGCCGCCGAGTAGTCGGCGATCCGGTCGCTCGCCTCCTTCTCGTCGGAGAGGACCACGGTGGTGGGCTCCCCGGTGATCGCCTCGAGGAGCTTCGCGTAGGCCCGCGCCGCGGTCTTGTCGGAGGCGATCACGAGGCCGCCGGCGTCCGGCACGTGCCGGCGCACCTCGGTCAGCCGCTGGTCGGCCGCCTGCAGCACCGCGGGGATCCAGTACCCCTCAGGCGACAGGGCGGTCCGCCCCGCCTGCGCGGTGATGTCCTTCGTCGTCGCCTCGCCGAGGCTCGCGCTCATCTCCTCGCCCGCGGACGTGCGCCAGCGCATCGCGCCGCTGTAGACCATGAACAGCACGGGACGGACGACGCCGTCCTCGAGCGCGCGGCGGTATCCGTAGGTGTAGTCGGACAGCGAGGTGCGGATGCCCTCGGCGTCCGGCGCGTAGCTCACGAACGGGATGGGAGCCGTGTCGCTGCGGAACGGCGTCCCGGTGAGCAGCAGGCGCCGGGTGGCGTTCCCGAACGCCTCCCGCATCGCGTCGCCCCACGACAGGGCGTCGCCGCCGTGGTGCACCTCGTCGAGGATCACGAGCGTCTTCGCGGACTCCGTCATCCGCTTGTGCACCGCGGCGTCGACGCCGACCTGCGCGTAGGTGAGGGCGGCCCCGTGCCAGTGCCGGCCGAGCCAGCCGTCGGAGTTCTTGAACACCGGGTTCAGGTGGATCGCGACGCGCTCGGCGGACTCCGCCCACTGCCGCTTCAGGTGGTCGGTCGGCGCGACCACCGTGACGCGGTCGACGGTGCCGCGCGCGAGCAGCTCCTTCGCGAGCCGGAGCGCGAAGGTCGTCTTGCCGGCGCCGGGCGTCGCCGCGGCGAGGAAGTCGCGCGGCTCCCGCTCGAAGTAGGCGGCGAGCGCCTCCTCCTGCCAGCGGCGGAGGGATCCCGCGGTGCCGCGGGGCGCCCGGTCCGGGAACGCAGGCGGCAGGTTCGCGGCCTGGTGGGCACCGGGAGCCGCGTCGAACAAATGGGGGGTGCTCATCCGGCTGTCGAGGCTAATCGGACCGAGCCGGACACGCCGATCCGCCGCACCGTCCGGGCGCGTCACGCTGGACGGCGCGCTTCGCCGACGGCCCGATAATCGTCGGTCGGAGGATCACGGATGACGGACACGATCGAGACCGAGTCGAGCACGGCCGGGGAGGACGCGGTGCCGTGGCGCCGGTACGTCGCCCTCGGCGACTCCTTCACCGAGGGGGTCGGCGACCCGGATCCGGAGAGCCCCGGCGGCCTGCGGGGCTGGGCCGACCGCGTGGCGGAGGTGCTCGGTGCCCGCACGCCGGGCTTCTCGTACGCGAACCTCGCGGTGCGCGGCAAGGTGCTGCGGCAGATCGTCGCGGAGCAGATCGAGCCGGCGCTCGCGCTGCAGCCCGACCTCGTCACGATCTCCGCGGGCGGCAACGACGTGATCCGGCCGGGCACGGATCCCGACGACCTCGCCGCACGGCTCGATCCGGCGCTCGGCGCGCTCGCCGGGACCGGCGCGACGCTCGTCCTGTTCACCGGGGTGGACACGGGCTTCTCCCCCGTGTTCCGGCCGATCCGCGGGAGGACGGCGATCTACAACGAGAACCTGCGGGTGCTCGCGGCGAGGCACGGCGCGCTCGTCGCCGACCAGTGGGGGCTGAAGGCGATCCAGGACGTGCGGTTCTGGGCGGTCGACCGGCTGCACCTCAACACGCTCGGGCACCACGAGGTCGCCCGGATGGTGCTCGACACGCTCGGCGTCGACCACGACCTCGAGCCGATGCGGCCCGAGCCGCACCACGCGCCGACGTGGCGGCAGGCGCGGCGCGACGACCTGGTCTGGACGCGCGAGTACTTCGTGCCCTGGGTGGTGCGGCGGATCCGTCGCGTCTCGTCCGGCGACACGATCAGCCCAAAGCGCCCCGGCTTCTGAGCCCGCTCAGCGGAGCGGATGCGTGAGCCGCCACCACACGGGGGCGGCGAGCACGTTGCGGTCCAGCACGAGCGGCACGGTGACCCGCTGCCCGGCGACGGTGAAGGTCACCGCGCCGACGCCCTCGTTCTTCCGGCCGCCCCGGATGTCCTCGACGCGGGTGGCGCGGACCACGCGCTGCTTGCCCCACACGAGCACGGTCGAGGTGGAGCCCGCCACCGCCTTCGCGGTCCCGCCCCACTTCGTGTGGTACGTCGCGAACGACTCGCCCTTCGTCGCGAGCCGGATGGCGTGCAGGCCGGCGGTCACGCTCTTCAGCAGCGCCGGCACCGTCGCATCCAGCTGCGGATGCGTCCGCGCACCGAGGATCACGCCGATCACCTCGACCGGCTGCCCGTCGACGGTGACCTTCGCGCTGAACAGCAGGCAGGCGCCGGCCTGGTCGGTGGTGCCCGTCTTGATGCCGTCGACCCCGTAGTCGCCGAGCAGCTCGTTCGTGTTCGAGAGCAGGCCAATCTGCGGCTCCGACGCCGTCTGCTCGGACACGATCTTCGCGAGCACCGGGTTGGCGTGGGCGAGCTTGCCGAGCGCGATGAGGTCCGACGGGGTGCTGCGGTCGCCCGCGTCGAGGCCGTTCGTGTCGACGAGCGTGGTGTGGGTGAGGTGGTTCGCCTTGAGGAAGGCCCGCGCGGCGGTGAGGTACTTCCCCTCCGACCCGTAGGCCCACACGGCGAGCGACTCGGCGTAGTTGTTCGCCGACGGCAGCATCGTCGTCTCGATCGCCTGCCGCTCCGTCAGCTTCCAGCCCGCCTGCACGGGCGCGTTCGAGCCGTCCTGCGCGATGACGTCGGTGTAGAAGCCGACGTCCCGCGAGGTGAAGGTGATGGTCGGGCCCTCC
>JBQCCU010000531.1:0-9017 GCA_051961935.1 Amnibacterium sp.
CCTTGGGCGCCGTGACGCGCCCGGGCGGGTAGAAAAGGGGAGTGAGCACCGTGGGGACCCCCGATCCGAATCCGGGCTGGCTCGGCGACGACGAGCTGGCGGTGATCCGGCGGCGCCTGCCGCTGCTCTACGTCGAGGCCGAGGTCGTGGCGCACCTGCAGGAACGCGGCCCCGGACTCCAGGTACCCCACGATGTCGGCCTGCCAGCGCGGGTTGTGCCCCCGCGCCACGCGCCGCCCGGCCACGAACGTCGCGTCCCGGTCGTAGGTGTAGCCGGTCGGATCCACGCGGACCCGGCACCCGGACTCGAGGTCACGGCTCAGGACGCCGAGCGCGGCGAGGGTCGCCGGGTCGTCGGCCAGCACGCAGCCGGGGATCGCCGCGACCGCGGGGGCGAGATCGAGCGGCTCGGGCACCGCGACGGTCGCCGTGTCGCCCTGCCAGCTGAGGGCGCCCACGATCACGAGGGCGGCGAGCGCGCCCGCGGGCCGCAGGGCTCGGCGCACGCGCCCCAGCAGGGTCGCGACGGCGAGCCCGACGATCAGCGCGATCACCGGCGCGGTCAGGGCGGCATACCGGAGGAACCAGGACGGGCTCGCCTCCAGCACCGCGACCCCCGCGACGAGCAGCACCACCCACATCCGCTCCCCGCGCCGCCATGCCGTCCAGGCCGCCACACCGAGGGCGGCGAGCAGCACGAGGCCGAGGAGGTCCGTCGGCGAGACGAGCGCCCCCGGCACCGCGGGCAGCGTCGGCGCCCCGGTGATCGCGTCGATGCGCTGGAGCACCGTGACGTGGACGCGGGGACGCCCGAGCTGGTCGATCAGCACCTGCCGCACGGTGGACGCGGGATCGGCGATCAGGAACGGCACGTAGGCCGCCGCGAGGGCTGCGCCGGCGCCGAGCAGGGCCCACCACCGCCGCCGAGCCGCGACCACGAGGATCGCCGCTGGGACGACGAACCAGATGCGCACGTCCATGGCGCAGCCGACGGCGACGCCCATGCCGAGCGCGGCGCGTGGCGATCCCGCGCGGGCCGCGGGGAGCAGCAGCAGCGCGACCAGGGCCGCGAAGGTGGCGACCGGCTCGAGCAGCGTCGAGTGCTCCGAGTAGGCGAGGGGGAAGAACACCGCCGCGAACCCGCCGCCGACGAGCGCCGCCGTCGCGCCGTACCGGCGGAGGATCAGCGCGACGAGGGCGCAGTTCACGCCGCCGAGCGCGATGAAGGCGAGCCGCGCGGTCGCCACTCCGACCGGGTCGCCGAGCACCGCCCCGAGCGCGGCGAACGGGCTGAGCGCGAGGACCACGCCCGGCGGCTGGAGCAGCAGGAAGTCCCGGTACGGGATCCGCCCGTGCACGAGGGCGTCCGCGGCGGCGTAGTAGACCCCGTCGTCGTACGCGTCGCTGCCGAGCAGGCCGCCGCCGCGCGTGAGGATGCCGAGGCGGATCAGCGCGCCGGCGACCGCGACGAGCAGGGCGATGAGGAGCACGCGCCGGTCGATCCGGGACGCCGGGTGGCGTTCCGCTCGTGGGGGGTGCGGGATGTCGAGGAGAACGGTAATGACGACTTCTCTGGGGCTGGGTGGACCCGGGTGTTCGGTTGGGGCTCAGCCTCCGCCGGATCGCCTGCCCCGCGCATGACCGCGCGGGGACCGCCCCGGGCCGGATGCAGCCGAGGCCGGGGGAACTGCTGTCGCCATATGCGCGCATCCGGCCGGACGATGCGCACATCCGGAAGCACCAGACCGGAGCACCGCATCCCATGCCGCCATATGCGCGCATCTGCCCGGACGATGCGCACATTTAGAAGCACCAGACCGGAGCACCACATCGCATGCCGCCATATGTGCGCATCCGGCCGGACGATGCGCGCATTTGGAAGCACCAGACCGGAGCACCGCGTCGGGTGTCGCCATATGCGCGCACGAGCGCGCGGGCGGCGCGGAACCGGCGGCGCCCGCGGCGCTCCCAGCGGCGCTCGCGGCGGGCGTCGAGCAGGACCTGCGAGGGTCTGGCCATGCGGATCGACACGGACGCGGTGCTCGAGACCGGACCGGAGGACGGCGACGGGCTCCTGGTGCTGCTGCACGGACGCGGCGCGGACGAGCACGACCTCCTTCCCCTCGCGGAGGCGCTGGCGCTGCCCGACCGCGTCGCGTCCCTCCCGGGCCCCGTGCCGTGGCAGGGCGGCCGCGCCTGGGTCGAGCAGACGCCGAGCGCCGCCGGCGACGCCTTCCTCGACCCCGCCGCCCAGGCCGTGCTCGAGTGGCTGGACGGCCGGCCGAGGGTGGCCCGACGGATCCGCCTGCTCGGCTTCTCGCAGGGCGGTGCGCTGGCGCTGCAGCTGCTGCGCGCAGCGCCGGACCGCTTCGCGTCGGCGGTCGTGCTCGCCGGCTTCGTGCCGACCGTGGACGATCCGCGCGACGAGGCGGTCGCGCGGGTGCATCCGCCCGTCTTCTACGGCCACGGCGCCATCGACCCGGTCATCCCGCGCGACGCCGTGGACCGCACCCGCACCTGGCTCGCGGCCCACACCGCCGTCGAGGAGCGGGAGTACCCGATGCTCGGCCACGCGATCTCCGCGGCCGAGCTCGCGGACGTGGCCACGTTCCTCGCCCGGTGACGCGCGCCGCGATGTCGGTGGAGCGGGAGAGAATCCCCTGAACATGCCCGACGTGCTCGACGAGTTCGGCCCCGCCACCCGCGAGTGGTTCGCGGGCGCCTTCCGCGCGCCGACGGCCGCCCAGGCGGGCGCCTGGTCCGCGATCGCGAAGGGCAGGCACGCGCTCGTCGTCGCCCCGACCGGCTCCGGCAAGACGCTCGCGGCGTTCCTCTGGGCCATCGACCGGCTCGCCACCCGTGATCCGGGGCAGCCGACGGGCACGCGGGTGCTGTACGTCTCCCCGCTCAAGGCCCTGGCCGTCGACGTCGAGCGCAACCTGCGCAGCCCGCTCGTCGGCGTCACCCAGACCGCCAAGCGCCAGGGCGTCGCCCCGCCACCGATCCGCGTGGGAGTGCGATCGGGCGACACCCCGCAGGCGGAACGGCGGGCGCTCTCGAACGATCCGCCCGAGATCCTCATCACGACGCCCGAGTCCCTCTTCCTGCTGCTCACCTCGCAGGCGCGGGAGACGCTGCGGCTGGTGGACACGGTCATCGTCGACGAGGTGCACGCCGTCGCCGCCACCAAGCGCGGCTCGCACCTGGCGCTCGCGCTCGAGCGGCTCGACGCGCTGCTCGAACGGCCGGCGCAACGCATCGGCCTCTCCGCGACGGTGAAACCCGTGGAGGAGGTCGCGAGGTTCCTCGGCGGCCGCGCCCCGGTGACCGTCGTCGCCCCCAAGGCGCAGAAGACGTTCGACCTCTCCGTCGTCGTCCCGGTCGAGGACATGTCCGACCCCGATCTCGGCAGCGGCTGGCCCGCTGAAGGGGACGCGGGTCCCCGCGAGGGCTCCGCGGCCGGCGCCGTCTTCGACCCGGACGACCCGCTGCCGCCCCGCACCGGCTCGATCTGGCCGCACGTCGAGTCGGCGATCACCGACCTCGTGCTCCAGCACCGGTCCTCGATCGTCTTCGCGAACTCCAGGCGGCTCGCCGAGCGCCTCACCGCGCGCCTGAACGAGGAGTACGAGGAGCGGCTCGAGCGCGAGGAGCAGGAGCAGACGGAGACGGCGGAGGAGCTGGCGATGGCGGGGGCCCTCCCGGCCCGCGGCACCCAGGCCGCCGTGGCGATGCCCGCGCAGAGCGGCTCGACCAGAGGCGCCGGTCCGATCCTCGCCCGGGCCCACCACGGCAGCGTCAGCAAGGAGCAGCGCGCCGTCATCGAGGACGACCTGAAGTCCGGCCGGCTCCGCTGCGTGGTGGCCACCTCGAGCCTCGAGCTCGGCATCGACATGGGCGCGGTGGACCTGGTCGTGCAGGTCGGTGCGCCGCCGTCGGTCGCGAGCGGGCTCCAGCGGGTCGGCCGCGCGGGCCACCAGGTGGGCGAGATCAGCACGGGCGTCGTCTTCCCCACCCACCAGGCCGACCTCATCCACGCGGCCGTCGCCGCCGATCGCATGGTGCGCGGGGAGATCGAGTCGCTCCGCGTGCCGGCGAACCCCCTCGACGTGCTCGCGCAGCAGACCGTGGCGGCCGTCGCGCTCGACACGATCGACGTCGAGGCCTGGTTCGACCTGGTGCGGCGCAGCGCGCCGTTCGCGGGCCTGCCCCGGTCGGCGTACGAGGCGGTGCTCGACCTGCTCGCCGGCCGCTACCCGTCCGACGAGTTCGCGGAGCTCAGGCCACGCATCGTGTGGGACCGGGATGCGGGCACGATCACCGGCCGACCGGGCGCGCAGCGGCTCGCCGTGACGTCCGGGGGGACGATCCCCGACCGCGGGCTGTTCGGCGTCTTCCTCGTCGGCGGCCAGGCCGGCGGCGCGCGCGTGGGCGAGCTGGACGAGGAGATGGTCTACGAGTCCCGCGTCGGCGACGTGTTCAGCCTCGGCGCCACGAGCTGGCGCATCCAGGAGATCACGCACGACCGGGTGAACGTCCTGCCCGCGTTCGGCGAACCGGGCCGCGTGCCGTTCTGGAAGGGCGACGGGCTCGGCCGCCCCGTCGAGCTCGGCCGCGCGATCGGCACCTTCCAGCGCACCCTCGCCACCTCGGGAGCGGAGGACGCGGCGGCGATCGCCGCGCGCATCGGCCTCGATCCGCGCGCGGTCCGCAACCTCCTCCGCTTCGTCGCGGAGCAGGCGGAGGCGACGGGCAGCGTGCCGAGCGACCGCACCCTCGTGCTCGAGCGGTTCCGCGACGAGCTCGGCGACTGGCGCATCGTGCTGCATTCCCCGTACGGCATGCAGGTGCACGCGCCGTGGGCGCTGGCGATCGGAGCGCGCCTCGAGGAGCGCTACGGCATCGAGGGCGGCGCGATGGCGGCGGACGACGGCATCGTGCTGCGCATCCCCGACACCGACGCGGAGCCGCCCGGCGCCGACCTCGTCGCCTTCGACCCCGACGAGCTCGAGTCGATCGTCACCACCGAGGTGACCGGATCCGCGATCTTCGCGTCCCGGTTCCGGGAGTGCGCCGCTCGCGCCCTGCTGCTGCCCCGCTACAACCCCGCACGGCGCTCGCCGCTCTGGCAGCAGCGCCAGCGCGCCGCCCAGCTGCTCGACGTGGCGAAGAAGTACCCGACCTTCCCGATCATCTTCGAGACGATCCGGGAGGTGCTGCAGGACGTCTACGACCTCCCGGCCCTCAAGGACCTCGCGGCCCGCCTCGAGTCCCGCGCCGTCCGGGTGGTGGAGGTCGAGACGCCGAGCGCCTCGCCGTTCGCCCGCAGCCTCCTCTTCAGCTACGTGGGCGCGTTCATGTACGAGGGCGACAGCCCGCTCGCGGAGCGCAAGGCGCAGGCGCTCGCCCTCGACTCCACGCTGCTGTCCGAGCTGCTCGGGCGCGCCGAGCTCCGCGAGCTGCTCGACCCGACCGTGCTCGAGAAGACGGAGCGGGAGCTGCAGCGCACGGATCCGGAGCGCCGGCTCTCGGGCGTCGAGGGCGCGGCGGACCTCCTCCGCCTGCTCGGGCCGCTCACGGTGGAGGAGGTCGCGGTGCGCCTCGAGGACGGGGAGGGGGCCGTGCTCGCCCCCGCGGCTGCGGCGGCCCTGCTGCAGGAGCTCGTCGACAGCCGGCGGGCGATCGCGGCGAGCTGGGCCGGTGCCGACTGGTACGCGGCGATCGAGGACGCGAGCCGGCTGCGCGACGCGCTCGGGGTCCCCCTGCCGATCGGCGTGCCCGTGGCCTTCGTGGAGCCCGTCGCCGACCCGCTCGGCGACCTGGTGGGCCGCTACGCGCGCACGCACGCCCCGTTCGCGGCGTCGGCCGCGGCCGCCCGGCTCGGCCTCGGGGTCGCGGTCGTCACCGACACGCTGCGCCGCCTCGCGGACGAGCGCCGGGTCACCGAGGGCGAGTTCCGCCCGGGGGGCAGCGGGTCGGAATGGTGCGACGTCGAGGTGCTCCGGCGGCTGCGCCGCCGGTCCCTCGCCGCCCTGCGCCGCGAGGTCGAGCCCGTCGACCAGGCGGCCTTCGCGCGGTTCCTGCCGGAGTGGCAGCACGTCGGCGACACGGGGCGCGGCGCCCTCGCCGGGGTGGACGGCGTCGTGGCCGTGATCGAGCAGCTCGCCGGCGTGCCCATCCCGGCCTCCGCGTGGGAGTCGCTCGTGCTGCCGTCCCGCGTGCGCGACTACCGGCCGGGCATGCTCGACGAGCTGACCGCCACCGGCGAGGTCGTGTGGTCCGGCGCCGGGCGCATCGCGGGGAACGACGGCTGGGTCGCCCTGCACCTCGCCGACTCGCTCCCCCTCACCCTGCCCGTCGCGGAGCAGGGCGAGCAGAACCCGCTCGAGCAGGAGGTGCTCGCCACCCTCGGCGGCGGGGGCGCCTTCTTCTTCCGGCAGCTCGCCGACACCGTCGGCGCTCAGGACGACGCGGCGCTGCAGGAGGCGCTGTGGAACCTCGTCTGGGCGGGGCTCGTCACGAACGACACGTTCGCGCCGGTCCGCGCGCTCACGGGCAGCGGCGGCACGGCCCACCGGCCGCCACGGCGCACCCCCCGGGCGCGCGTGTACCGGGGGCACGGGCGACCGGTGATGCCCTCGCGGCAGGGGCCGCCCACCGCCGCCGGCCGCTGGGCGATCCTGCCCCTACCCGAGCACGACCCCACCGTGCGCGCCGCGGCGACGGCCGAGCTGCTGCTCGACCGCTACGGCGTCGTCACCCGCGGCGCGGTCCAGGCCGAGCAGGTGCCGGGCGGCTTCGCGCTCGTCTACAAGACGCTCGCCGCCCTCGAGGAGGCCGGCCGCGCCCGGCGCGGCTACTTCGTCGAGCACCTCGGCGCCGCCCAGTTCTCCACATCCGGCACGATCGACCGGCTGCGCTCCTTCAACCGGGACCCCGACGAGCGCCCCGACGAGCCGCAGGTCGTGTGCCTCGCCGCCACCGACCCCGCCAACCCCTACGGGGCGGCGCTGGCCTGGCCGCCCGCGGCGGCCGAGGGCGGCCATCGACCGGGTCGGAAGGCGGGCGCGCTGGTCGTCCTCGTCGACGGCGCGCTCGCCGCCTACCTCGAGCGCGGCGGCCGCACCGTCCTGCTCTTCACGGACGAGGCCGGCACCCTGGCGGCCGCCGCCCACGCGCTCGCCGACGTCGTCCGCTCCCGCGGCGTCGCCGCGCTGACCATCGAGAAGGTCGACGGCGCCTTCGCCCTCGGCACGCCCTTCGGGACCGCGCTCGAGCAGGCCGGGTTCAGCCCGAACCCGAAGGGGATGCGCCTCCGTGGCTGAGGACCGCTCCCGTGCCTGAGGGCGACACCGTCTACCGGACGGCGAAGAACCTCGGCGCCGCGCTGACCGGCGCCGTGCTCACCGGCTGCGACGTGCGTGTGCCGCGCTACGCGACCGTGGACCTCACCGGGGAGACGGTCGACTCGGTGGCGAGCCGGGGCAAGCACCTGCTGCTCCGCACCGACACGAGCCTCGTGCACTCGCATCTCAAGATGGAGGGCGCCTGGCACCTCTACAAGCCGGGCTCCCGCTGGCGGCGGCCCGCGTTCGAGGCCCGCATCGTGCTGCGGACCAGCGACTGGCAGGCGGTCGGCTTCGCCCTCGGCACCCTCGAGATCCTGCCGCGCAGCGCGGAGGACGAGGTCGTCGGCCACCTCGGACCCGACCTGCTCGGGCCCGACTGGGACCCGGAGGAGGCGCGGCGCCGCATCGAGCGCGAGCCGGAGCGCGCCATCGGCCTGGCGCTGCTCGACCAGCGCAACCTCGCCGGGATCGGCAACGTCTACCGGAACGAGCTCTGCTTCCTCCGCGGCGTGCTGCCCACCCGCCCGGTCGGGGAGGTGCCCGACCTGCCGCGGCTCATCGGTCTCGCGAAGCGCACCCTCGAGGCGAACAAGAACCGCGTCGAGCGGACCCTCACCGGCGACACCCGGGACGGCCGGCAGGACTGGGTGTACGGACGGGCCGGGCGCCCGTGCCGGCGCTGCGGCACCCCGATCCGCGGCGGCACGCTCGGCGATCCGGTGCAGCCGGGCCGCCGCGCCATGGACCGGGAGATCTACTGGTGCCCGCGCTGCCAGCGCTGACCGGCCCGACCTCGTCCCGGTCCGACGCCGCCCGAGCGGCCGCTCTCCATGCGGACAGCGGATGCGGCGGCACGGCGGATAGCGTCGTGCGCATGGCCGGCACCGGTACCCCCGCGACCGTCGCGCTGACCCGGCTCAGGGTCCCCTTCGTCGCCCACCCGTACGCGCACGACCCCGCCGCCGGCTCGTACGGGCTCGAGGCCGCGCGGGCCCTCGGCGTCGACCCGGCCCGCGTCTTCAAGACGCTCGTCGCGGCGGCCGACGAGGGCCTCGTCGTCGCGGTGGTGCCCGTCTCCGCATCCCTGGACCTCAAGGCCCTCGCCGCCGTCACCGGCGCGAAGCGCGCGGTCCTCGCGGATCCGGCCGTCGCCGAACGGCGCACCGGGTACGTCGTCGGCGGCATCAGCCCGATCGGCCAGCGCTCCCGGCTGCCGCTGCTGCTCGACGACTCCGCGTCGGCCCATCCGACCGTCTTCGTCTCCGGCGGCCGCCGCGGATTCGACCTCGAGCTCGCCCCGGCCGACCTGCTGGCGGCGACGGGTGGCCGGCTGGCGGCGATCGCGCGATGAGCCGCCGCGCCCTGGTCGTCGCCGCCGCCTGCCTCGCCGGAGCGGCGGTCGCCGCGACCCTCGTGCAGCGGCGTCGCCGGCGCTGGATCACCGAGCTGACGAACCGCATCCCGGCGCACCACGTCCACTGGCGGGAGCGCGGCAGGGCACGCCCGGGCAGCCTGCTCTACGTCGCGATCGGGGACTCGGCCGCACTCGGCATCGGCGCGAGCCGGCCGGAAGCCGGCTACGTGGGCATCCTCGCCGAGGCCGTCGCGGCCTGGACCGGCCGCGAGGTGCGCGTCCGCAACCTGTCGATCGACGGCGCCACCCTCGAC
>JBQCCU010000532.1:0-2234 GCA_051961935.1 Amnibacterium sp.
GGGGGTGGGGACAGGGGGTGGGGTGGTGTGGGGGGTGGGGGGGGTTGGGGGTTTTTCTTTTTTGGGGGGGGGGGCCCCCCGGGGGGGTGGGGGCCCCCCACCGTCTCGGTTCGGCTCGATCAGCGCGTGACGATCACCTTCCCGACCATGCCCATCATGTCGTGCAGGGCGCAGATGTAGGAGTAGGTGCCCGCCTTCGTGAAGGTCACGGAGAACCACTGGCCGGGCGTCTGGATGCCCGAGCTCAGCGTGCCGCCGTGGTAGTGCTTCGGGTCGCCGACCGGGGCGAAGATGTTCGCCGGCTCGGGCCCGAAGGTCACCGTGTGCGGTGCGGCCATCCCGACGTTCTTGAACGTCACCGTCTGGCCCACGTGCACCACGACGGTCGGGCGGATGAACCGCATCACCATCGCGACCCCGTCATCCGCGCCCTCGAAGACGCGGTAGCGGGTGGCGTGCTCGGCGGTCTCGTGCCACAGGCGGTACCCGTCGGCGAGGATCCGCCACGCCTGCTTGCCGGAGTACCGGTCGTACTGCGCCTGCGTGTACGGATACGGCGCGCCCTGGTGCCGCACGTGGACCGTGCCCACCATCGCCATGCCGTGCACCAGGCAGTAGTACGTGTACGTGCCGACCTTGGGGAACGTCAGGCTGTAGGAGGTGAAGGAGCCGGGGAACAGCGGATCGGCCATCGTGGTGAGGACGCCCGAGTTGTAGTACGAGTGCCCGTCGTACCAGGAGCCGCCGACGCGGCCGGTCTGCTTCGGGTCACCGGGGTTGAAGGGCGTCAGCTTCTGCCCCGTGGCGAGGAAGGCGACCGTGTGGATCTCGGCGGAGTTCGCGACCCAGCGGATCGTGTCCTTCTGGTCGATCCAGATGTTCTTCGGCAGGAAGGCCATCCCCTGGATGGCGTGGTCCTGCGACTCGTTGCCGACCTTCACCGTCCAGGTCGTGGCGTGGTGATGGTGGTCGGAATCGTGGCCGTAGGTCGATGCGCCGCCGGTCAGGGCGGCGGGCAGGGCGACTGCGGCGAGCAGTGCGAGAAGGATCCGCAGCGCTGTGCGCCGCGGCTTCGGCTCGGACATGGGAGGTGCACTCCTTCGTGTGCTCCGGATGGTTCGAGGGGCGCCGGCGCAGGCCGGCGGAGGCGGCGCATGCCGCCGAGCGGGCGGGCCGTCGCGGCCGCCCACCACGCAATCACCTGGGCTGGAACGCTCGCTCGGTCACCGGCGCGTGGAGCCCCCGACGCCGCGTGGAGACCATCCGCTCATCCACGACCTCGCAATCCCCGTCGATCGCATCGCAGAGGGACCGCACCCGTTGCCTCGGGTGCGGCGGTGGGCGTTCGAGACGGCCGCTGAAGGAACCGCGGGACACCATGGCCCCGTGGACGGCCGCTGTCAAGACGTCGGAAGGCCCCGCCTGCACGAACGACGGACTTCTCGAGCGGAGGAGGCTCCCGATCCGCATGACCTCGTCCCGGAGATGCCACTGCTCCGTCGTTCGTGCTGCGGAGCGGCGTCAGCGCGTGCCGGCGACGAGCTCCAGGAGCGCCTCGCCCACGGCCCGCGAGGCGCCGAAGGTCGCGATGTCGGCGTAGCGCCGGTCCGGCGAGGGCCAGCCCATGTCCACGACGAGGACGTCGCCTCCGCCGGCCCGAAGCCCGTCGACGACCGCCCTGGCGCCCGAATGCCGGTGGATGTCCCGGCCCACCACGAGCACGCGTCCCGGCTCGCCCTGGTTCCACGCCCGGTCGTCCTCGGCCACCGTCACCACCCTCCAGCCGGCGAAGCGGCGCGCCGCCGCGGACCCCTGGTCCGCCTCCGCGGCCGCGAAGGGCCCCCACGCCGAGGCCCCGACGGCCATGTTCGGCTCCGCCTCGAGGCGCACGACGATCCAGTCGCCGCCCGTTCCGAGCAGCGGCCGCGCCTCGGGCCGCACGTCGAACACGGCCGCGATCCGCCCCGGCACGAGTGCCCCGGTCGCCTCCGAGGCCGCGGGCGGCACCGTCATCCCCCGCACCCGCCGCGCCGCCTCCGCGAGCCGCTCCTCGGCGAGGTCGCCCGCGCGCACCGCCTCGACGATCGCGTCCTCGATCGCCCCGACCTGCTCGTCGGTGTTCCTCGTGCCGATGCAGAGCAGGTCCGTGCCGGCGGCGAGGGACCGGACCGCGGCCGCGGGGATTCCGATCTCGCCGGACGCTCCGGCCATGTCGAGCGCGTCCGAGACGATCA
>JBQCCU010000533.1:0-2068 GCA_051961935.1 Amnibacterium sp.
GAGGTCGCGCAGCCAGTCCTTGAGGAACCCGTCGATGTCGAACAGGAACGCGGCGGTCGGCGCGAAGGCCGCGATGTCGCCGGTCCAGCCGAGGCGCTCGTCGCGCTGCGGGCAGTCGGTGGGGACGTCGACGAAGTTGCCGCGCATGCCCCACACGACGTTCTCGTGGAACCGGTTGAGCAGCTCGTCGGAGCAGCGGAAGGTGCCGATGCGGTCGAGCTCGGAGCCGATCACGACCGCGGTGAGCGCGGAGGGGTCGAGCTCGCCGGGCCAGCCGTCGACCTCCGCGTAGCGGAACCCGTGGAAGGTGAAGGTCGGCGCGAACTCGTCGGCGCCGCCGGAGAGGACGAAGCGGTCGGTCGCCTGCGCGGAGCGCAGCGGGCGCACCCCGAGCTCCTCGTGCTCGAGCACCTCCGCGTGACGGATCGTGACCTCGGTGCCCGCGGGTCCCTGCACCCGCACGCGGAGGAAGCCGACGAGGTTCTGTCCGAAGTCGACGAGGGTGCGGCCGGACGGCGACGTCCAGATCCGCTGCGCGGGCAGCTCCTCCCGGCGGGAGACGCGCGGTCCGAGGTACGGCGTCAGCTTCGCGGTGTCGAAGTCGAGGGCGTGCACCCCCGTCCAGCCCTCGCCCGCGAACCCGGGCCGGAGCCACGCGTCGTCCCGCCGGCGCGCGTCGATGGTCTCGCCGTCGTAGAGGTCGTTCGCGGTGACGGCGCTCGGGCCGGCCGTCCACGACTCGTCGGTGACGACCCGCTGGACGGTCCCGTCCTCGAACTCGATCGTGAGCTCGGCGAACGCGCCGAGCTCCTTCCCGTAGAGCTCCCGGAACCCGCCCCAGCCGAGGCGGCCGCGGTACCAGCCGTTGCCGAGCGCGAGGCCGAGCACCGACTCCGCCTCGACGAGGTCGGTGACGTCGGTCTCCGAGTAGCGCACCCGCCACTCGTAGCTGCTCCACCCGGGGGTGAGCAGCTCGCCCGAGACCGGGCGGCCGTTCAGGCGGGCCTCCACCACGCCGAGCGCGGAGAGGAGCAGGGTCGCCTTCGCGACGGCCCCGTGGCCCTCCTCGAGGGAGAACTCGCGGCGGAGCAGCGGCGCCCCGTCGAAGTCGGTGTCGGCGGCGATCATCCGGGCATGCCAGGTCATGGCGTCCTTTCCAGTGGTGGTGCGGGTGGGAACGGAACGAGGAGGAACGATCAGCCCTTGACGGCGCCGCTCGTCATACCGGCGACGATCTGCCGGTTGAAGAAGACGAACAGCACGAGGGGCGGGATCGTGATGAGCAGGATGTCCATGAACAGCAGGTTGTAGAAGCTCTGGTTCTGCCCCTGGAACTCGTACAGCGTGAGCTGCACGGTCGCGTTCTCGTCGCCGGGCAGGAAGTAGAGCGGCCCCGCGAAGTCGTTGAAGACGACCACGGCCTGCACCACGATCACGGTCACGAGCACCGGCTTCAGCAGCGGCAGGATCACGGTGAAGAACATCCGGATCGGCCCTGACCCGTCGATCACCGCCGCCTCGTCGAGCTGCTTCGGGATCGTCGCCACGAACGCCCGGAAGAGCAGGATGTTGAACGAGAGCCCGAAGGTCGCCTCGATCAGGACCATCCCGATCATCGTCTTGAACAGCCCGAGCCCCTGCAGGACCCAGATCGTCGGGACGACCGCCGGCGGCACGATGAGCCCCGCGAGCACGAAGAAGTTGATCACCGCGTTCCAGCGGCTCGGCTTGCGCTGCAGCACGTAGCCGACCATCGCGGCGAACACGGTCGTGATCACGACGGAGAAGACGGTGAGCACCGTGCTGTTCACGAAGGCGCGGAAGATGATGCCGTCGTTGTAGGAGAGCACGTCGCCGAAGTTCTGGAAGAACCGCCACGTCTGCGGCCAGGAGAAGGCGAGCGTCTGGGCGTCCGCCGGCGTCTTCGACGCCAGGAGCACGACGTAGAGGAAGGGGATGAGGAAGACCACCGCGGAGACCGCGATCGCGATCCCCCCGACGACCCTCGCCCGGATGCGCTGCGCCCTCACAGGTCGACCTCCTTGCGGTTCAGGAACCAGGAGATCGG